>PKYU01000150.1 GCA_003132765.1 Chitinophagaceae bacterium
TTCTTCAATATCCTTATGTTCTTCAGGATTGTAATTTTCCTGCAGCTCAGCCAGTTTTTTCTTTCCATATGCCAACCTCGTTATTAATGCAAATAAAACAGGTACCACAAAAATAGCCAGGGTTGTAGCGGCGAGCATCCCGCCAAATACAGTCCAACCGATTGTTTTACGTGATTCCGCGGCAGCTCCGCTTGCAAATGCCAATGGCAATACGCCAAATATAAAGGCAAGTGATGTCATCACAATGGGGCGTAAACGTAATTTAACGGCCGCTATGGTAGCCTTGATAATATCCATACCTGCATCTACTCTTGTTTTTGCAACGTCCACAATTAATATTGCATTCTTTGCTGCCAGACCGATGAGTGTTATCAGACCGATTTGAGCATAAATATTATTGGTAATATTGGGCAAAAGGGTAAGAGTAATAATTGATCCTAATGCACCTATTGGAACAGCAAAAAGCACAGAAAACGGTATAGACCAGCTTTCGTATAATGCTGCAAGGAAAAGAAATACAAAAACCAGCGAGATAGCAAAAATGGTGGTGCTTTTTGTTCCTGCTTTAATTTCTTCGCTGCTCATCCCAGAAAATTCACNNCCGGCGGCAGTTTCTCTCAACGCTTCTATTGCCTGCCCGCTGCTAAATCCGGCTTTTGCATTACCGTTAATTTCAATTGACCGGTAAATATTATAATGTGATATTAAGGAAGGGCTTTCTATCACTTTTGCTGTTATTAAAGATCCCAGAGGAACCATATTTCCCTGGCTATTCCGGACATAAAATTTTTCAAGGTTTGCAAGCGATGTCCTGTATGAACTGTCTGCTTCTGATAGCACCCTGAAATTTCTTCCATATAGTGATATATCATTTATATAGGTACTGCCAAGGAAGGTAGAAATAGTATTGTACACATCAGAAACAGATACACCCAATTGTTTGGCTTTTACCCTGTCAACATCTACCTGGTAACCGGGTGTTCTTGCATTGAAGAATGTAAAGGCCCCGCCGATTTCAGGTCGTTTATTTAAAGCTGCTAAAAAATCTTTTGATACTTTTTCAAACTGTTTGATATCATCTGTACTGGTGGTTTGTTCCAGTTCAAAAGTAAAGCCGGAAGTTTGCCCGAGCCCTGGTATTGCAGGTGGCGAAATGGCCAATATCCTTGCTTCTTTAATGTCAGCTGTTATTTTCATAATTTTTTTGATAACGCTCTGAGCATTGTGTTCACTTCCTTTTCGATCATCCCATGGTTTCATCATTACGAACATGGTACCAACATTCGATTTATTGGAAAAGCTTATTATATTCAAACCAGCCAGCCCACCGACTACCTTTACTTCCGGGAGGGATAGTACTCTTGCCTGGATTTCCTTCAACATAGCAATACTACGGCTTGTGGAAGCAGCCTCAGGTAATTCGTAAGTTACATAAAGGCGTCCCTCATCTTCGGGAGGTATGAAACCGGTTGGTTTATTTTTAAATAGAAAAATCAGACTTACAAAAACAACCACTAGCATCACCAGTGCATATGGGGTGGCTTTTATCCAATTACGAACACCCCTCGAATAAGAATCTGTAACTTTTCCAAAGTTCTTATTGAACGAAGCATGAAATTTATCCAGCAGTGTCTTCTTTGCGCTTTTATCTTTTGATGGCTGCATCATAATAGAACATAGAGCAGGAGTGAGCGATAATGCAACAAATGCAGATATGATTACTGATACAGCAATGGTAATGGCGAATTGCTGGTAAAGCCTTCCGACAATGCCCGGGATGAAGCCAACGGGAATAAAAACTGCAGCCAATATCAGGGCAATGGCTATTACTGGTCCCGATATATCATGCATCGCTTTCCTGGTGGCATCCACCGGGGATAATTTATTATAATCAATATTATGCTGAACCGCCTCCACAACTACAATAGCATCATCCACAACTATTCCAATTGCCAGCACAAAGGCAAATAAAGTGAGGGTGTTTATAGTAAATCCAAAAATAGTAAAAAGTATGAATGTTCCAATGAGTGAAACAGGAATGGCCAAAACAGGAATTATAGTGGCACGCCAGTTTTGGAGAAATAGGAATACGACAATAGTTACAAGAGTTAATGCCTCCAGAAGGGTGAACACTACTTCCTTTATTGATGTTTTTACAACAGTAACGGTTTCCAGCGGAACAAGGAAATCAATATCTCTTGGAAATGTTTTCTTTAGCTGGACGAGTGCACTCATGATGCCATCATAGGTGTCAATGGCATTTGCGCCAGGTGCCTGGTAAATGAGCAGGAATGTTGCAGGTTTACTATTTACCAATGCATTATTGCCGTAAGTATATTTCCCCAGCTCTACCCTCGCTATATCATTAAGGTAAACGATACTGCCTGTTGCCGGATCGGCCCTGACTATGATATTCCTGAATTGATCTACGGTATTAATACGGCTGTTAGTGATTACGGTATATTCAAAACTTTGATCCTTTGGCTGAGGATTATCGCCTATGGTTCCTGCAGAGATTTGCAGGTTCTGTTCTGTGATGGCATTGTTTACATCTGCAGGAGTCATTCCCAGGGCCGCAAGCTTTTCGGGGTTGAGCCAGATACGCATACCAAAATCGTCACCTCTGGAAATAATATCACCCACGCCTGGTACCCTTTGCAGGGCGCTTACCATATAAATATTTACATAATTGCCAATAAACTTCGAGTCATGGGTTCCGTTAGGTGAGTAAAATGCCAGAGCCAGCATAATGCTAGGGTTTCTTTTACGAACGGTTATACCTAAACGCTGTACTGACTGTGGTAAAGTTGGCACGGCTATGTTTACCCTGTTTTGCAGATCATTTGCAGCAATATTCACATCGGTCCCCACATTGANNGCTAATACTACTTTGCCCGCTGGAAGTGCTGTTACTGCTGATATAGGATAAACCTGGAGTGCCGTTTATCTGTGTCTCAATTGGGGTTGTGGTTGTTTCTTCCACAGATTTAGCATCTGCTCCAGTGAAATTCGCCGAGATATTTACCGTTGGAGGCGTTATATCAGGATATTGCGCAATAGGTAAGGTTGTTAATGATATCATGCCTACCAGCACGATCACTATAGATATTACAATGGCAGTTACAGGACGTCTTATAAAAGTTTCAGCAATCATTTTTTAGTATCTTTTTTGATGCGAATTAATTCTTTGATTAGTTTTTACTTGCCGGAGAGGCTTGCTGAGAGCCAATAGAAACCTTTGATCCTTCATGAAGATTTTGCACTCCTTCCACTACTATGTTATCACCATCTTTTAAACCATCTGTTACAATTATCTTGCTTCCCATTGATTTACCCAATTGTATTTTTTGCTGGTGAACCTTATTGCTGTCTCCCAATTTATACACAAAGAATTCTCCCAATTGTTCAGTAACAGCCTTGTAAGTAATAATTGTAGAATTGGCTTTTGTACTGTTCTTAACCCTGACAGTGGTGTTCATTCCGGGCTTCAGCATGTCTTTTCCATTTGGGAAGATTAACCTTGTCGTTATCGTTCCGGTTTGTGGATCAACAGCGCGGTCTATTAAACTTATTTTTCCCGGGAAGGCGTAAGGAGTGCCATTGAAAGATATGGTAAAAGTTGAATCTTTTTCAGTTGCACTATTGTTTTGTTCCAATTGTAAGAAACGATAGATATTATTTTGATCAACTGAAAAATCTACGGCCATAGGGTTGTTGGTAGAAATGGTATTTAGTATAGTTTGACCTGCCACAACAAGAGTTCCTTTTTTTACCTGTGAAATTCCTATGGTGCCATCGAAGGGTGAATAAATGGTAGAAAAATTCACATTTGATTTCAACGCCGTTACATTGGCCTGTGCTGCTGCAACTTGTTTTTTTGCGGATTCCAATGCTGCATCCGCATAATCTACCTGCTGCTTAGCAATCGCATCATGTTTGTCAAGTTCATGATATCTGTCGGCATCTTTTTGAGCTTTCATTAAGTTAGCTTCTTGCACCTGCAGGTCTGCTACCGATTGCTGGTAATTTGCATTATACACTTCATTATCGATTGAATAAAGCTTCTGCCCTTTTTTTACTGTACTCCCATCTTTACAATAAATACTGGTTATATAACCTGTAACCTGAGCNNTAAGGCGACAACGTTACCCGGGAATTCATCATAAAACACTGCACTCGTAGGCTGAACAACTTCAGTAGTTACCGCCACTGCAGGAGGAGGTCCTTGCTGCTGCTGGCTTTGCTTATCACTACAGGATGTTGCAAATGATAGAAAAGGAGCAATAAAAAATATATGATAACTTTTAAAATACATGTTGATTATTATTTAATATGTTATGGTTCCTAATGATTGTGATACATCTATCTTGCTGGAAAGAAGCTGGTATAATGCATTATAAAAATTTATTTCGGCGGTCCTCAGGTCGGTTTCCGCAGTTATTACATCGAGGTAGGTTTTTACCCCTGACCGGTATTGTAGCCTTATTATATCGTATACCTCATTTGCAAGGCTTACATTTTCTTTCTGGCTTAAGTAATTATAAAGATTGCTCTTATAAGCGGATAAGGCCTGCTGGAATTGCGTATTGATAGTGTTTTGATAACTTTTTATAGAATTATCTACCTGGTTTATTTGCAATTCTGCCTGTTTTATTTGTTGTATCCGCTTCCCACCTTGGAAAATAGGTAATGTAAGTGTTAGCCCTGCATACGAGTTGGGGTATGACTGGCTATACAATTTAGAAAACTGGTTATTTAAATAGTCAAGATTGTAATTTCCAAAGGCAGATAAACTTGGTAAAAAACTCCATTTATAGTATTGCAGGTTATATTGCTGAAGTTCCTTCTGTGTTTGCAATAATTGTATTTCTATCCTGCTGTCATAATTTATATTTTGTAAAGTATCCAGGTATATTTCCCCGGTCATCTTTGTGGTATCAAATTGCAGGGTTAAGTCAGCATTAGCCGGATAACCCATTAACTGTTTCAGGTAAGCATATTTTGCTTTTAATGCTTCCTCATTACTTTTTTTCAGGGCTTTGGCATTGTTTAATGATATCGTGGCTCTTTTATAATCAGTTTTATCGGTAATGCCGCTTTGGTATTGGTAAAAGGCATCTTTCAGGCTTAGGTCAATACGTCTGATATCTGCTTCCGTAATGTTTATTTGCTGTTGGGTGAGAATTACATCGTAATAAGCCTTACTGACCATTGCAGCAATATTAATATTTTGATCTTTGGTATTTTGACTTGCCTGCAGGCGCACGTCTTTAGCACTGCGTGAAGCCAGCAGTGCATCACTGTTGAAAAGATTCTGTGTAAGGCCAAATTGAATTCCGGAGGTGTTTACTGTTCCTGTATGTACTAAATTACCTCCAAAGTTGAGTGTAGGTAATTGAAAATTATGCTGAAAATTATAGTCGAAATTTATCTGAGGGTACCATTCTGATAGTTTTGAATTGATCTCCGTCTCCGTAATTGCCTGGTTTATAACCGCATTTTTAAGATCAGGATTATTTTTTAGGGAATACTGAATGCAATTTTCTATAGTGGCCTCCTGCAACAAGGAATCCTTATTAGGTTGTGCATGTACCACATTTGTGGTAAATAAAGCAGAAAGTATTATTATAAAAATTTTAAAGCGTGTGCTTAAAAATTTAAGTTTCCGTATATCCATTTATATTTCTATTATTCTATTTAATGATTGCGTTAATCCTAAAAATGCAACAAGGTTAACAAACTTACTTACTTTAAGTTTATTTAATTATTGAGCTTTTATTCCGTCCCATAAAATAGTAGCAATTTTACACAAATCACTGTCCTTAAAACCAAATCGCCCGCTAACATGATATTTGGCTGTTGCAATGATACAGCCAAATACAGCAGATGCTATCAACATATACTCAAGTTTTTTCAGGTACCCGTTATCTATACCAAATTGGAAAAATTGATTGAATTTATTAAGGGAATTTTTTTTATCCTTTATGGCCACATCCTTTGCATAAGGAGAGCTATTAAATTGCTCAATGAAAAATAAGGAAGCAGGATTGTTTATAAAATACCGGCAAAGATTGATCCAGCCATCAAAAAAATGCTTTTTAAAATCACTGTAATCAGTATTATCAAGGTACATGGCAGCAGCTATTTCCTCCCTGATGAGCGCATGAAGTTCCAGTATAATAGCATCTTTACTGGGGAAATAATGATAAATGGTACCTGCAGCCACCCCGGCATGTTTAGTGATCAGGCTAATAGGAGTTCCATGAAATCCATTATCCTTTATCAATTCGAGAGTGCTTCTTAGAATTGCTTCTTTTTTGTCCTGT
The DNA here is from genome assembly GCA_003132765.1 of Chitinophagaceae bacterium. GTDB lineage: Bacteria > Bacteroidota > Bacteroidia > Chitinophagales > Chitinophagaceae > Ginsengibacter. Next base: position 6,327 of record PKYU01000150.1, read on the forward strand.
TTATCCGATTGAACGATCATTCGGAGCGCAAAATAAATATTAATCAGCTGTAAATCACATAAAAAATATTTTTTTTGAGGTTGGGAAATAAATGATGATTCCATGATAATTGATTTCCCGGAGTATCGTACATTAGGATAATTTCAAATCTTTTCCGGTCAATAAATACCCTGATATCCGGAAAAGATTTTAAAGAAATCTAAAATCCTGTTGAAAAAATAGGTCGTTTTTTTTGAAGCGTTTGATATAAGGATGTCAAACGCTAATTGATAAAAATGGCTTTTCTACCTGGTAATTAAATAGAGAAATAAAAAACTGAATTAGTCACCACGTACTTTCCTTTAATTTTTTTAAGACGAAAGATATGAAACAACATTTGCTAAATATTGCTTTTCCAGGGTTTGAACAAAAACTTATTGAGGCACTGAAGGAGAACGGTGTTTTACGAAGTTATAAAAAAGGTGACGTGATAATAAGAATGGGCCAACCCCTGATACATTCTTTTTAGTCTTGCAGGGTAGTGTAAAGGTTTGTCGTGAAAGCGAAAGCGGTTCTGAATTTCTTATAGCATTCCTAAAAGGCGGGGAAAGTTTTGCAATGACAATTTGCGATGATAGCCCCCAGGAAAATAAAAAAAGCCTGGTAAACTCTATATGCTGTAAAAACTATATACATATTAAACCTTCCGTTTTATTATAAAGACATGCTGGCAAAAAAATTTGACAGCTGGTATAAATATATTTTGGCTACTTCACTAATGTATTATGGATTCTATCTTAAAATGATTGATAATATTGCCTTTAAAAACCTTGATCTTAGAATTGAATTTTTTCTCGAAGGTCTGAGTATTATCACAAATAGTAAATACATCGATACGAGCCACAAGGAGATTGCTAATAGCCTGCATTGTTCAAGGGAAGCAGTTTCCAGGCAGCTAAAGACAATGCAGGAATCCGGTAAAATTGTTCTCGGGCATAACCGGATTGAGTTAATAAATATTTAGATTTTGTGATCCTAATCACAAATTCAACTTTTTCAACACTTAATTTGCCCCTGATCATTGAAATAGATATAATTCAGGAAGAGTGCGGTTTACTGTGGTAAAATTGTTAAATTGATTAATAACATTAGCCGTTGATACCTATGGAACATGTCATTATTCCCGCTTTAGAAGTTCTGAAAATATCATTAATTGAAAAGATAAATCTTTCCTGACTGATCCAATAATCCTGAATAACTTAAAAGACCGGTTTGAATTACATCCTGATTAATACACTGATGAATAATTTTATCAGTGTATTTTTTTTGGTGGTTCAGGTTGGTAGTAAAAAGATGCCTTTCGTTAAGCACAAAAAAAACAATATAATATTCTGCGCTGAAAATTCAATTTTGCCTACGACATTATCATTATAGAATAAATATTAAAAAATTGAAATCATCAAAGTTTCCTTCCGCTTGAATCTTCTGATTATCTTGAAATTTGATGCAGCAAGTGCATTGATTCCCGCAGGTTTTGATAAAGCAGTTTATAGACCAAATAAAATCTAACGTAAGTTTTTTGATTTTCCAAATTTGGTTGTATAGATAAATCAATACCTGGTTTGAGTTGAGCGTAATCCTCAATGATTCCTACTGATTTCAAACCCAGGATCGCTGCTCCAACGGAAGAAGCGTCTTCTGTTTGAACTATACATAATTCTTTTCCTGTGACGTCGGATAATATTTGCATCCATACTTTTGAATGAACAAAGCCCCCGCTTGCATTTAGCTTTTGTATAGTAGCAGATAATCCTTCAATTATTTCTAAAATATTATTCAACGCAAAACATATGCCTTCGCATGCCGCCCTGAAAAAATGAGCATTTTGGTGAAAGGATCGAATGCCAAAAAATATGCCACTGGCTTTTTCATCCCAGATGGGTGCTCGTTCTCCATATATGTAAGGTAGAAAAATTAAACCGTTACAACCTGCTGGTATTTTTTCAATTGCCGAGAAAATATTTGTATAGTCTTCTTCTGAAGGATTGGAATTGAGTAAGAATGTTTTAAACATCCATTTTAAAACATTGCCTCCATTATTTATGGGACCTCCTATAATGAAAGTGGTATCATCAAGCAGGTAATTAAAAATCATTGAGCTGTAGTTAAGTACAGGCCCAGTACCTGCAATTCTTATAGCCCCGCTCGTACCAATAGTAAGGGCTGCCGTTCCCGGTTTAAGAGCATCGCTTCCCAGGTTAGCAAGACAACCATCACTGGCGCCTATACAGAATTCAGTGTTAGCATCTATATGTAAGGCAGAGGCAATTTCCCGGTTAATATTTTTTCTTTTAAAATTGGTGTTTACAGGTTCTGAAAGTTGCGATTCATCAATTCCACAAAATTGTAAGGAAGTCTTGTTCCATTCAAAATTATTAATGTTGAACAGCCCCGTTGCCGATGCAATTGAATAATCTATTTCATATATATTAAATAACCGGAACCAAATAAATTCTTTGATGGAAATATATTTAAATGCTTTTTTGAAAATTTCATTCTCATTTTCCTGCAACCATTTTATTTTACACAAAGGAGTCATGGAGTGAATAGGTGTACCGGTGGAAGAATAAATTTTTTCTCCTTCCCCTGATTGCCTGAGTGCTTCAGCTATTTTTTCACTCCTGGTGTCTTCCCAGGTAATTAATGGAGTAATTGCCGAATTTTCCTTATCAACAGCCATAAGACTGTGCATGCAACTGCTGAAGCTGATGCAGGAGGGCATTTGATTCACATTTTCTAAAACTTCTTTCAAACAATTTACAAATGCCATCCATATTATTTCTGGATCCTGTTCAGAAAATCCAGCCTTTTGCATAATAGTATTGTAGTAAGAGCGGGAAGAAGCTATCACTTTTCTCTCTGCATTTAAAGCNNTTTTAAAGCTACTGCCTTGGTACTCCCGGTTCCAATATCCAAACCTATAACGTATTGATGCATTTGACCTGATTAATGAATTGTTTCTAAAATTATCGTTTAAATTTTTATTTTGAGTTAAATTACTCATTTACGGAATTAAATTAATAAGTAGCTTAGTCAAATCTTTTATGCTTAATAGAAGGAAAATAAAATAGTCACATTTATATAAATATGTATGAAGAAATATTTGAAAATTGCCTTATTTGTATGCTGTTTTATGGTAGTAGCAGCAGCTGATTCCCAGTCCCGTGGCTGGCAAAATTTATTCAATGGGAAAAACCTTGATGGCTGGATGCGCCTTGCAGNNGCAGGTAATGCAGTATATTCTGTAGAAGATGGAATGATAGTGGGAACTACCGTTCTGAATTCAGGGAATACTTTCCTGGCAACAGAAAAGGAATATGGAGATTTTATTCTCGAACTCGATATAAGAATAGAAAGTGCAAAAGGTAATTCAGGAGTGCAAACAAGGAGCCATTATGATCCATCAGGCCACAATGGAAAAGGCCTCGTGTATGGCCGGCAGGTAGAAGTTGATCCTTCTCCGAGACGATGGAGCGGCGGTATTTACGATGAAGGAAGAAGGCAATGGCTATATCCGTTGACGCTGGATACTGCAGCACAAAATGCCTTTAAGGAAAGTGATTTCAATCATTATAAAATAGAATGTATAGGCAATGAAATAAAGACATGGATAAATGACATTCCTGTTGCCTTCCTTGTAGATACTATAGACCAAAAGGGCTTCATTGCGTTACAAGTGCACCAGGTAAACAGCCCTGATGAAGTAGGTAAGAAGATTTACTTTAAAAATATCCGGATAAAAATAAAGCATCTCCATGATACACCATTTCCTCCCGGAATATTTGTTGTCAATTATGTTCCCAATCAACTTACCAGTTATGAAAGGAAAAATGGATGGAATTTATTATTCGANNAGACTCTAAAGGATGGAGAGGCGCTTATTTAACTGGTTTCCCAACCAAAGATTGGGTGGTAAAAAATGGCACCATGACCGTACTTGCATCTGAAGGAAAAGAAGGCGGTGAAGGAGGTGATATCGTAACCGATGATGAATATAAGGCATTCGATCTTTCCTTTGAATTTAAACTAACACCCGGGGCTAACAGCGGAGTAAAATATTTTGTAACGCTTTCCGAACACAATACCGGTTCAGCCATTGGCCTTGAATACCAGGTGTTGGATGATTCATTGCATCCTGATGCTAAACTTGGCAGAAACGGAGACAGGACGCTTGCTTCCCTTTATGACTTAATTCCCTCCAATAAGCCTAAATCAGTAATACGACCAATAGGAGAGTGGAACACAGGTAGAATTGTTGTATATCCTGACAATAGAGTTGAACATTATTTAAATGGAATAAAAGTATTGGAATATGTCAGAGGATCCCAGGAGTTTCGTGACCTGGTGGCAATAAGTAAATTTAAGGTTTGGGAAAATTTTGGAGAAGCATCTCGGGGACATATCCTGTTGCAGGACCATGGTAATACAGTGAGTTTTCGTAGTATAAAAATAAAAGAGTTTAAATAATTTTTTTAACCTTAACAATAACTCAATTATGGAATCATCAACGATTGCTTTAAAGGATACGAATGCCAACCCTGCTCCTTTAGGCCTGCTTGCCTTCGGGACAACTACTGTTTTACTTAACCTTCATAATGCCGGAATTTATGAAATGAATTCCGTGATATTGGCCATGGGAATTTTTTACGGAGGAATTGCACAGGTTATAGCAGGCATAATGGAGGGCAAAAAAAATAATGCATTTGGCCTTACCGCATTTACCTCTTATGGATTTTTCTGGCTTACGCTGGTAGGTTTAATTGTTATGCCAAAGCNNTTCCTGCCGCTTCAGAAGACGCTATGGTAGCGTATCTTATCATCTGGGGGATATTTACATTCTGCCTCTTTTTCGGAACATTGCGCATCAGCAGGACTTTACAATTTGTGTTTGCAACATTAACTATTTTATTTTTTTTATTAGCAATAGGAGATGCAACAGGCAATACCTCTCTGAAAACATTCACCGGCTATGAAGGTATTGTTTGCGGTGCATCGGCGATGTATACAGGTACAGGAGTTTTATTAAACGAGATGTATGGACGGAGCGTTTTACCATTGGGGCTGGTCGTAAAAAAGTCCTAAAAAATTGTTGATTTTGTAAAGAGCATTATTTGACTTTAAAAAAGTGTGAATTTCAACTGAACAGATTTTAATTAGAACCGGATAAATAATAATAGTTATGGACCCAATTAAAACAGCGTTATGTTCTTTTGGTATGAGCGGATGGGTTTTTCATGCGCCTTTTATAAACATCAATCCCGGATTTAATTTATATGCGGTTTGGGAAAGATCCAAAAATCTTGCTGAAAAGAAATACCCAGGTGTAAAAACATTCACGACGCTGGAAGATATGCTGGCAGATGAAGCTGTGGAACTTGTAGTAGTGAATACCCCAAATTTTACCCATTATGATTATACTAAAAAGGCCCTGGAAGCGAGGAAAAATGTGATTGTGGAAAAGCCATTTACCATCACCTCTAAAGAAGGAAATGAATTAATAGAACTGGCTAAAAAACAAAACTTGAAATTATCTGTATATCAAAACAGGAGGTTTGACAGCGATTATAAAACTATAAAGAACGTACTAAGCGAAAACCTGCTTGGAGATCTTGTTGAAGTTGAAATGCATTTTGACCGGTTTAAAGAAGAACTTAGTTCAAAGGTGCATAAGGAAACGCCTGGTCCGGGCAGTGGTTCATTATATGATTTGGGCGCACATTTAATTGACCAGGCGTTGCAGTTATTCGGAATGCCTGACCAGCTTTTTTCTGATATCAGGATAGCTAGGCCCATTTCACAGGTCGATGATTATTTTGAATTATTATTTTATTATAAAAAATTACGGGTCCGGATTAAATCAAGTTATGTAGTGAGGGAACCCTTGCCGGGTTATATTTTTCATGGATTGAAAGGGTCTTTCATAAAACCTAAAACAAACGTACAGGAAGAAAGCCTGCAGGCCGGCAATATTCCGGGCGGCCCTGATTGGGGCAAAGAGCCGGATTCCGAAAAGGGTTTGTTGCATACTGAAATCAACGGGAAAATTATAAGGGAGTATATTTCTTCAAAACAAGGAAATTATGGAGCGTATTATGATGGAATATACCAATCCATTAGAAATGATAAACCGCTGCCGGTAACGGCTGAAGATGGAGTGCTTGTAATCAAAATTATTGAGGCTGCCTATAAAAGTAATGAATCGGGAAAGGTAATACCATTATGAAATTATCAGCAACAATCCTGCAAAAAATAGATTCTGGGAAGGTTATTGTTCCTAATGAAGAATTATTAAAGCTCCCTGAAAAAGTGCTGCAGTTTGGAACAGGAATTTTATTACGAGGATTGCCTGATTATTTTATCGATAAGGCAAACAGGAAGGGTATTTTTAAAGGGCGTGTTGTAATGGTAAAATCAACAAATCTTGGGGATGCTTCTTCGTTTTATAAACAGGATGGACTGTTTACCTTATGTTTTAGGGGAATCCAGGGTGGACAGGCAATTGAGGAAAATATCATAAATTCTTCCATTAGCCGGGTACTGAATGCTAATACTGATTGGCCGGAAATTTTAAAGTGTGCTACCAATCCTGATCTTGGGATCATCATTTCTAACACTACCGAGGTAGGTCTCAGCCTGGTAAAGGAGGATATTAATCTTCAGCCGCCGGTTTCCTATCCTGGCAAACTACTTGCTTTTTTATATAGAAGATTCAAGGTTTTTGAAGGAAGTAATCAAAGCGGGTGTATCATCATACCTACGGAATTAATACCTGACAATGGAAAAAAATTACAATCTATCGTAACTGAATTAGCCAACTTCAACAAATTACCTGCTAAGTTTATTACATGGATAGGCGATAGCAATCATTTTTGTAATTCATTAGTAGATCGGATTGTTACTGGGATGCCGGAAGAAAGGATAAAAAAGTCAATCGAATCTGAATTGGGATATGAAGATGATTTAATGACAGTGTGTGAAGTATATCGGTTATGGGCTATTGAAGGAAATGCTGCCATCAAAGAAAAATTATCGTTTGCAAAGGCTGATGAAGGTATAAAAATTGAACGGGATATAGAGTTGTATCGTGAACTGAAATTAAGGATTCTAAACGGAACGCATACCCTGAGTTGCGGTGTCGCCTTTCTTTCAGGTATCAATACGGTAAGAGAGGCAATGGAAGATGAAATAATGGGAAAATATATTGCTGATTTGATGAATAACGAAATTGGTATCTCCCTTCCAATTCCTGTAGATTCAAACACCATTAAGAATTATATATCCCTTGTCCGGGACAGGTTTCGAAATCCGTACATCAATCATTACTGGAAGAATATTACACTCAATTATACTTCCAAAATCAGGCTGAGGTGTATACCGCTGCTTATGAATTATTATAAAATAACCGGCAAAATTCCTGAATTATTTGCCCTGGGTTTTTCAGCCTATCTTTTTTTCATGAAAGCTGATAAAAAAATCAAGAATGGATATTACGGAACATACAATGGCCAACCTTATTTAATTGATGATAACATGGCAGAAAAGTATTATGATTTATGGAGTAAACTTCCTGTTGATGCATTGTTGCATGAAATTTTAACAGATGAAACTACTTGGGGCGAGGACCTGTCAGGGCTTGCAGGTTTGCAGGATTCTGTGGTTGACAAATTAAATAGTATTATTAATGTCGGAATGAAGGCTACATTAAAAAAAATTAACACGAAAAAAAATGTATAATGAATCATAAGGTAACTCAAGTTCATCCAGATGATAATGTTCTAATAAGNNGGAAGGAGAAGAGGTAAATTATAACAATGAAATTTATTTGATAAAAAGCAAGGTTCCTGGAAAACATAAATTTGTTATAAAGGATTTCCAACCAGGGGATGAAATAATTATGTATGGCGTTTTGGTTGGAAAGGCGCAGGAATTTATTCCTCGTGGGACAAGAATTACAACCAGGAACGTAAAGCATGCTGCCAGTAGCTTTACAGTAGGCGAAAGGAAACTAAAATGGCAGCAACCTGACGTTTCGAAATTTAAGAACAGGTCATTCAAAGGTTTCCACCGGAAAGACGGAAAGGTTGGTACCGCCAATTACTGGCTGGTGATTCCGCTGGTATTTTGCGAAAACCGAAACCTGGAAGTAATTCGCGAAGCGTTGGTGGCTGAATTAGGATATGGAAGAAATCAAAATAAGAGAGCCGAAGTCTCAAGGCTTATTGAATATTATAAGAGAGGCAGTAGTGTAGAAGAGATCATGCAGGCGGATATTTCAGTGCAGGTAGAAGAGGAAAAAAATCAAAGGCTCTTTCCAAATGTAGATGGTATTAAATTTCTGACGCATGAAGGTGGTTGCGGTGGAACCAGGCAGGATGCGCAGGCCTTATGCGGCCTGATCGCCGGGTATATCACCAATCCCAACACAGCAGGAGCAACAATTTTAAGCTTAGGATGCCAAAATGCACAGGTTGAAATTTTATTGGGCGAAATAAAAAAGCGTGATGAAAATTTTTCAAAACCTTTGTTTGTATTAGAGCAACAGAAAATAGGCAAGGAATCCGATCTGATAACAGAGGCAATCAAACAAACCTTTGCAGGGCTCGTTCATGCCAATGGCATGGTAAGGAAACCTGCTTCGCTTATTCACCTTACTATTGGCCTGGAATGTGGCGGATAATATGGTTTCAGTGGTATTTCTGCCAATCCCGCAATTGGCTATACCTCGGATATGCTGGTGGGACTTGGCGGTTCTGTTATTCTTTCTGNNCTGAATTTCCTGAATTGTGCGGCGTTGAACAAAATTTGAGCGACCGTTGTGTTACAACGGATAAGGCTACACGCTTTGGTGAATTAATGTATACTTATAATGAAAGGGCCAAATCCTCCGGATCAGGTTTTGATATGAACCCGTCTCCCGGGAATATTAAAGATGGCCTTATTACAGATGCCATAAAATCTGCCGGTGCTGCCAAAAAAGGAGGAGCTTCCCCGGTGNNGATTACCCCGAAATGGTAAACAGGCGGGGATTGAATTTACTCTGCACTCCCGGTAATGATGTGGAAAGTACAACTGCTGAAGTAGCAACAGGAGCCAATATTGTATTATTTACTACAGGCCTTGGTACACCAACAGGAAACCCCATTGCACCAGTAATAAAAATTTCCAGCAATACGGCTCTATTCAACAAAATGGGGGATATAATTGATATTGATACCGGAACCATAATAGAAGGCCTTGAAACCATTGAAGAGGCTGGGGAGCGTATTTTGGAATATGTCATAAAAGTGGCTAGTGGAGAAATTGAAGTAAGCGCCGTCAGGCACCAGCAGAATGATTTTATTCCATGGAAAAGGGGAGTCAGCCTGTAATGATTTATTTTTTAAAGACAAGATTTCGAAATAGATCAATGATTGTATGAAAAGTTTTTTAGATGAAAATTTCTTATTGCAAAATGAAACTTCCATAAGGTTATATCACGACTATGCGGCAAAGTTGCCAATAATAGATTATCACTGTCACCTACCTGTTCGGGAAATTGCAGAAGACATCAATTTTAAAAATCTTACCCAAATATGGTTATATGGCGACCATTATAAATGGCGAGCCATGCGGGCAAATGGGATTGACGAAGGCTATATCTCCGGCGATAAAAGTGATTATGAAAAATTTCAGAAATGGGCAGAAACAGTTCCTTATACCTTGCGGAATCCTTTATTTCACTGGACACATATTGAGTTGCAAAGATATTTTGGAATCCATGAATTATTGAATGCTGAAAGTGCCGAAAGAATTTATAAGACATGTAACGAAAAACTACAATCAAAAGAATATTCCGTCAGGAACCTGCTTCGCAAGATGAATGTTGAGGTTGTTTGTACTACAGATGATCCGGTTGATAGTTTAGTATATCATAAAAAAATTAAGGCGGATGATTTTGAAATAAAAGTATTTCCCACCTTTAGACCAGATAATGCTATGAAGAGTGATGATGTGAGCAGATTTATCAGCTACATAGAAAAGTTAGAAAAAGCCATTGGTAAAAAAATATCATCTTATCCCGACTTTTTAAATTCTTTAAAGCATCGTCTTGATTTTTTTCAAGAGATGGGCTGTTCAGTTTCTGATCATGGTTTGGAACAGATATATGCGGAGAATTATACGGAAGAAGAAATAAATGCATGTTTTAATAAATTAATTAATGGGAGGGAACTCTCAACGGATGAAAAAATAAAGTTTTCATCAGCCATGCTGCATGTTTTTGCAACCTGGGATCATGAAAAGGGATGGGTACAGCAGTTTCACTTGGGGGCACTTAGAAATAATAATTCAAGGTTGCGTGAAGCGGCAGGTACTGATGTGGGTTGCGATTCTATCGGGGATTTTTCACAAGCCAGGTATCTTTCTACATTTTTTGACCGGTTGGATTCGACCAATCAGCTCACCAAAACAATTTTATACAACCTTAATCCTGCTGATAACGAATTGATGGCTACAATGGCCGGAAATTTCAATGATGGTTTTGGGCACGGCAAAATTCAGTTTGGCTCTGCGTGGTGGTTTTTAGATCAGAAAGATGGCATGGAAAAACAATTGAACGCCTTGTCAAATATGGGTTTGATAAGCCGGTTTGTTGGTATGGTCACCGACTCAAGGAGTTTTCTCTCTTATCCGCGGCATGAATATTTTCGAAGAATTCTATGCAATTTGTTTGGGACAGAAATAGAGAAGGGTGAATTGCCAAATGATTTGGATTGGACTGGGAAAATCATTAAAGACATATGCTATTATAACGCAAAGAATTATTTCGACTGGTAAATTCTTCCTGTTATCATTATCACGTAAAAACGTGATATTTTAAATTGTCGCGTGAAACTGTGATATTTTTGTTTTTGAGTTCAAAACATGATATTTTTATTTGAATTAAAGATATTCTAATGATTTCGGTGATTACAGGTGACATTATAAATTCCAAAAAAGTAATCCCCAAAAATGGCTAAAATCTTTAAAAAGGGAATTAGGGAAAATTGGCAGCAGACCTAAATTTTGGGAGATATACCCCGGTGATAGTTTTCAAGTAATGANNGTTATACTACGCAATTAGGATTAAAGCCTCATTAAAATCGAACGAGAATATAGATGTACGCATGGCGATTGGAATAGGCGACATTACTTACAACGCCCATAAGGTAACTGAATCAAACGGAAGTGCGTTTGTGTTTTCAGGTGAAAAGTTTGAAATGCTCAAAAAAGACAAACAAAATCTTGGNNCATGAACTTATGTTTAAAGCTCTCTTTGATGGTAATGGATAATTGGACAGTAACTGCCGCTCAAATCGTCAACACAATTTTAGAACATCCAGGAAAATCGCAAGAAGAACTGGGAAAAATAGCTGGTATTAAACAAAACGCCATAAGCAATAGGATTAGGCGGGCCTATTTTAATGAGATAATGGAAGTAGATGGAATGTTTGCGAACAAATTAGTCATGATGGAATGAATCTGATTTAAGATTAGGTACCAAATATTTGGTTGAGATATACATTTCTTAATCAGTGGTGACGTTTAGTTTTTCTAATACAATTAAGAAGTACTTTAAATACGATTTGAGGGATACATATTTTTGACCTCGAAATCAAAGAATTTGTGAACGAATTTCTGATTTTCTTTTTATTTCAAAGTAAGCATTTATTAAATAGCAGATTTTCCTTTTTAATACAATTGAGATAATTTTATACAGAATAATTGAATTATGCCTAATCTTGAACTTGCAATCTTTATCAAGCTTTTACTGTCGCATATACTTTCCGATTTTTTTTTCCAGCCAAATAAATGGGTAGAAAAAAAGTCGAGGTAAAATAAAATCCATTTATCTATACATCCATTGCCTTATCGCTGCAATAGTTGCATATTTATTAATTGCGCAGTGGCACGATGGTATATTATCATAATGGTGTTTATTGTTCACCTTATCATTGATACAATAAAGGCGTATCCGAGACCAAATATTTGGACTTTTATTTTTGACCAACTATTACATTTTATTTCTTTATATCTCGTTTTTCTTTATATTATAAATGATTTTTCCTTAAAGCCACTTTTAAATTTTGTGTTCAAGGACAGAAATTTGACTATTTTATTCTCAGTTTTACTTGTAACACTTCCCGTGGGAATTTTTATTTCAAAAGTTCTCGATTCTTTTAATAAAGATTTAAATCTTGAAAGTTTGGCATATAGCGGCTTGGTAATTGGAATCGTTGAGCGATTGTTAACTTTTGAATTAGTAATGCTGAATCAATATGAGGCCATAGGGTTTCTTATAGCTTCAAAATCTTTTTGGTTCGGTAGTAAATCAGAATTCGGGAAAAAAGAAAGAGATTATATTCTCGTTGGTAATTTATTGAGCTTTTCAACAGCTATAATTGTTGGCATCATTACAAAAATGGTTTTAGAATAGAACATACTATTTTTAAGTATCTTTTATATAAGCTATTTTATCTTCACTCTTATCACCATCTTCTTAATGTGGTTCCTTCCAATCATTGCGGCATGCACATCTGTTGGAAAAAAAATGGCGAACTGACCATTGGTCAATTGAAAAAACATATCCGGTACATCGTTATAAAATAATACGTCCTTATCCGGATTATAAACGCCTTTTTGTTGAACACAGGTATCACGTGGCTTCCAGTCAATTTGTTCGATTCCGTTTATGCATAGTTGTATGTCAATGTGCTTATCATGACATTCAAATTTAGACGCGGATTCATCCGCGGTCATACCTTGCTTATCAGATACGATTGCCTTTAGTTCATCACCTTCAATTTCATACCTGCCCGCTTCAATGGCTTCTAGGTTTTGCAATTTGATATATGCAAATGCTTTAGCAAATAAATGATTTACGCAAAAGTATTTTTCTGCGTTAGTTAGATTATCGATAATCATCTTATTATTTGATTTTTTATGAACTAAAATAGGATTTTGCAACTTCCGTAACACAGGTCAGGAACCGGCAACATTCGATAATAAAATTTTATCACTATTATCAGTTCTTGTTTTTGAAGTGTTCCTCGTATTCTTAACGGCAAGCATAGTTATAATTGCCGAGAGCAAGAGTGAAACAGACATAAAGATATATGATGCGTCAAAACTTCCGGTAGCGCCGTTTAAATAACCAACAAGATAGGCGCCTAAGAAAGACCCCATAGCACCCAGACTGTTAATCAAAGCAATGGCGCAGCCTGAAACATTGGCGGG
>PKYU01000027.1 GCA_003132765.1 Chitinophagaceae bacterium
GTACAACATAGGTACAACAAATGCCTTCTTGACCTTAAATGATTATCTATTAATCATTCGATGAAATGCAACTCAAAAAGATCTTTGCATATTATATATTCAAAATATGTTTAATTCAATCTAAATTAATTTCGTCTTGTTTAAGATCATACTCCTTTAATAAAAACTCTAATATTTTTACCTTACTCTTTGTTTTAATTAAAAATGTTTCTTCTTGCTTAGTTAATTTAGGGATAGAAAATTTTTTTAGATAATTCTTTCCTAATGAAAAATAATTTGACGAGTAAGGCTTACTAGTCTTGACAATATAAAACCAAAAGATTTGACTCTCTAATATCTTTTTTAAAATTTTTAGTTGTCTTTCACTATCGGATATAATTGCCTCTCCATTACAAAACAATAATTTTTTGTCATTAGATAATACAAAAGACGGGTTATTAGTTATGTGAGGTAATAAAAGTTTTATTCCTTTTATATGTAAACCTTGACTTCTTCCATACTCATACCAATTCTCATAACTAGTTTCTCCTTTGTCTCGGTTTGCTAATTCATTTTTATTATTACTCAGATATTGATAAGTTTTAGGAAATTTTTCCTTTAACTCTATTTCTGGAACGGTTGTGTATTTATTTAATAGAGGATTCCATTGGTAAGGAAAAATTATTTTTTCTTTGAGGCTTTTGATATGCTTTTCTGTAGTAACCTTATTAGAATTGATAATATCTCTGCAAATTTTTTTTTCAATTTTATGAACTTCTTTTCGCGATTTTAGATAATAATATGTATTGTCGCTTTTTATAGGCTTAAACTTATAAATATTGTTTTTTAATGTTGCAATCCCTGTACTAAAAGAAAACTCTGGAAAAATCTTTGTGTCAAAACTTTCAATTTTGTTAATCACAGACATTGCGGATGCCTTACCTAGATTCCAACCTCCCGAGTCATCAAAATCGTCATAATAATTATTTGAAAAATTACTTTCAGAAATATCCTTTAACGAATTACTAGACGCTATACAAAATTTTATGTGGTTACTTTTCAACTTGCTTATAATGCAAATACAAGTATATGTGTTTCGTTTTTTGAAAACTTGTTCATTTCTAAAATCAATTATTTTAAAGCATAATCTATTTTTTGAAAAATATTCTCTTAGCGCTCTTCCGTTAACGCTTTTAAAAAAAGTATTCACAGTAATATACCCTAAAATACCTGTTTGGTTTAGATTTTCGATTGCTACTTGAAAAAAAGGGATATACAGATCTGGATGACCGCTTTTTGTTACTTCCCAATTCGCTAAAAGTTCGAGAGATTTAATGTCAATGTTTCGTGAGCAGACATATGGAGGATTTCCAACAATTATATCAAACCCGTCATTCTGATTAATTTTTCTTATTTTTTTTCTCCAATTAAAATCTAATGCATTACCAACAAAAAGATTAAATGTTAAATCAATGTCCTCACCATTCATTAGTGCCAATAATGATAAAACTATTTTAGAGCGCTGTATACTATATTCGGTTATATCGAGCCCAAATAAGTTCTCACTAATTATTTCAGAATATTTTCTATTAGTTAGCCTTTTAATAAAGTTGGCAGTTGTCATCAAAAAACCCGCACATCCGCATGCTATATCAGCAATTCTAATGTTTGGTTTGTGAGCTCTTGAAAGTATAGTTTCATTAATTATATATTCTCGGATCTTCAATGGAGTATAAATTGCACCATTTACTATTTTATCTGCTGGAGAAACGACGAATTCGAATAACTCTAAAAGATTTTCAAGATCAAATTTATTTGCATTTGTTTCATTTATTAAGAAAATAATTTTCTCTAAAGAACTTGCGCTTTTATTAGTATTATCTATTGTAAATTTTTTTAAAAAGACATTCTTCTTTATTTCTATTTTATTTATAGCTAAAAATGCTGAAACAATTATACAATCAATTTTATTAGTATCATATCCATAATTCTTTAAAAAATTAAATATTCTTTGATCCATCAACTAATTAGTTTATTTTAACAACTGAGGTAAGATTTTTATTGCAGGCCAATTGTATCTAATAGGATAATATGTAGCCCAATGATTTGATGTAGCGTATAGATATGGTCGCCAAAGCGCACTCTGGCTTTCAATTATAAAGCGAGAATAAGAAGGACTATTGTTGCAGCAATTATTTCGAAATTCTCCAAAAAAGTTGGATAAAATGAAATCAGAACCCAATATACCGTCTAAAGGAAGATGAGCAAATCTTGGCCCATCCAAAATCATGTTTGACCCATTTATAAACGTGCCGTCGTCCAATCTTAAATTCTTGCCGCCATANNCTTGGTTGTTTGATGTTTTCTAAATCTCTATCAAGATGCCAACATGATACCGAAACTATTTTTTTGGTAAGTTCTCCCTTAATTACTAAATTAAATTCTAAATGGGTTAAAGGATCTTCTACAATATTTTCGTCTGAAACAACTGTTCCTATAACAGTTGTACTCATTTGAATTGAAATTAATTTTGCACCGAGTGGTTTTATCTCTTTAATCCTTCTTTTCTCTTGGATTGTAAATATTACATTTGATAACGCATACCCCCAGGAATTTTTAGTGTCAATTACGACACCCACGGGAGTTGGCAAAGGTCCATTCAAGCATTGTAAATAAGCGTCTTCAAAAGGCTTTTTCTCACGGATTGCCTTAAGTCTAAAAAGTTCGCCTCCAAACTTTTTTAAACTATCTGCTCTTTCTCTCTTATAACTTGCGATGCTTGCCTTGCTCATTTATCTAATTTTTTATACTCTTGAAATCGTATTTTATCTGTTGAGCTAATATTAAAAGCCCTCAATTTACTTTTTGGGTCTAAAGCAGCTTTTAAAGAAAGATAAGATGCGTCTTGCCATGGCAAAGGCTCATATCCTAAATCCAATATTAATCCATCAAAGGGGTCCAAAGGCTTATTATAAAATT
>PKYU01000619.1 GCA_003132765.1 Chitinophagaceae bacterium
CACTATAATTCTCCATTCAAAAGTAAGAACGCAATTTGCAAGATTGAAGGCAGACATTAGCCTCCTTTTTTATCAGCCCTCTTGGCTTGATCGGCTACGGTTTTCATTTCAGCAGGATCGATTTGTTGCAAGACCAGGTTTAAGGCTTTTAGGTAGAATTTTTCTAATTCCTTTGATAATGTATTATAAACCAAATTATCTTTAATAAGTTCATCAGCCATGGTAGGGATTTCTGTCCATGTCAATGAGCCGGCATAGCTAAAGGATGACGGATCTAATGCAATATTCTTTTTCCAAATTAATTCACCGTATTGAGAAGATTTTGCGTTAATAACCAAGTTACCAGCTAATGTTATTTCTCCATTCACACGTTCAGAAGATATAACGGCCGGGAATTTGGATTTAATAAGCTGGCCCAATTAGCTTTTGTAGATGTGACAAACTTTCTATCGTATTGCGGGTTTAATTCAATACTAATTTCTATCACAAAACCCACGCTTACCGTGGGTTTTGTCCGTTTGCATATGTTGCGGAAAGCAGTTGCTGCTTCCGTTATACAGTTANNGGAATTAATTTGCCATGAATGGCCTGATCACCAATGGTGAAGATATAGATCAGCGCCTGCCGTGGAATGGCACCGAGATTGTATGTGATGGTTCTGTCATCACCTGGCGGCAGGTCGCCTTCAAAGACGGTAGCTACCTTTCTTCCCTGCACATCATAGATCGCCAGCGATCCCCTGCCGGCTACAGAAGTCTTAAATTTGAAGTGCTCGATCGAAGGGTATGGGTTCGGATAGGCCATTACCGTGATGGGTTGGGCATAACTAATTGGACCTTTTTCAACTATCGGATTCTGAATAACAGTGGAATCCAACATTGGGTCGCCTCCGGGATCCGCAGGGAGTTGTGCAAATGTTTTTGCAGAAAAAAGGCAAATGAAGAGTACGAAACCAGTGCAGATTAGTAATTGTATTTTCATAAATTTTGTTTTTGGTATGTATGATTTTCTCCAAGGTTATTTATAATCGAACAATGTAAAAATCAATATTTACCAGGTTATATTTTGTAACATAAAAAGTAAACCGGTGTAGTTAAGTTTCTATTATAACAAAAAAGTGACGGTATTTTACCATCACTTTTTTTGTTTTCAGGGGTTAGAAACGGTTAGGTTGGTCTTGGAGTGCCTGGTTTTTGGATTGATTATTAAGAATCTGATATTTGGATTGTTATTGCATAGGGTATTGATAAAGCCTAATGCAAAAGTAAATTTTGCATAAACATTAGTTTATAGTAAGGGAATGAGTCGTTAGTAGAAAATCGTGTAGAGTTCAGTGGATAAATATCAATTGGTTCAAGCGCTGGTTGATTCATTGATGTTGATAAATCTTATAAGCGTTCAATTAAAAGGAGCGCATATTTCCCGGGCACAAAAAAATGACGGCTTTTTGCCATCATTGATTTTGTTTTCATAGGTTAGAAACGGTATGGTAGTTTTTGGATAGGATATTCAGGGATTCTGATGTAAAAGTAAAATTTGTATAAACAGCAGGTTGTAGTAGGTGAATGAATTCATTGTAGAAAATTACCATAAGTGTAGCGGATAATAACTAAATTGTTCACACCAACTGCTGCAATAATAGCAATACTTCACTGATAATAATCGGAAATGTAATCTTATGAATTAAAAATAATGTTGTTAACTTTTGCCAGGTTGTTAAGTTCAATAATATTATGGCATTGTAATTTCTCAAAAATTCTTGCTTTGTGGGTACCAATAGTCGAGGTATGCAGGTTCAGCTTCCGGGATATTTCGGATACAGAATCTCCATTGGCAAGATGCTGAACAATTTCAAATTCCTTGGGCGATAATTTATCAAAGGGATTTTCTGTATTACGATTGGAATGTAAATCTATCAATAGCTTTTCACTCAATTCTGGACTCATATATCTTTTGCTATTTAAAACATTATCAATAGCTTTTTTTATTTCATCTATAGGCGCATCCCTTCTTAAATATCCCATGACTCCCATTTTAAAATATCTTTTTGCATAAATTTCTTCTGCATTCATGCTGAACATAATAATTTTGGTCTCCGGTTTAAGTGATAGTATATTATCGATCATACCAAAAGAATCTGTATTTGGCATATTTATGTCCATCATAATAAGGTCATAATTATGATTTTTTATTTTTTGAAATGCTGAATCCCCGTTATTTTCCATATCTATTTTAGAATGGGCCAGAAAACTTTCTATAACCTGCTTTAGCCCTATTGTTACAATAGAGTGGTCGTCAACAATTAAAATATCTGGCATACTAAAATAATTTAGTTCTTAATTAATTCTAAAAGATACGAATTTTTAATTTTTAGATGTAATAAAATTGATCCACCCGAAGCCCTGGTGTACAAATACTGTATTTGAGATAAATGCAAATTGACAGGTTTATCAATGATGAAAACTGCTTTTATATGAATCCTGGTTATCCTTTTTCAATATCCATTTTTATCCCTGACAGTAACACATCCGCCCTGTTTTATCCTAATAGTAATAATATAGAAGCACTTATTCCCCCTGGAAATGTTTCATTATCCCATCTGAGTTATCTGATCATTTGTCACATTGATTATCCTTAACAAAACGAAACTGTAAAAACTGGATCAGGTAAATAAAACTCCTTCTTCATCCCACTAATATCCAAGGTCAATATAAAATACAAAGCCTTATTACGGCTTCGATATTACATAACAGAAAATCATAGAACCCCATTCGCCCATATCCTAAATAGTTGTACATTTTTTGACTTTAGAATGCTACTGATAAATGAGCATAAGAATAAAAATTAGAATGTATAATTTTTTTATCGAAATTCCTCAGAAATATTTGGAACTGTCTATATTTTTTATGTGGGGTGTTTGTAGTTTTTTAGCCAATACATTTCTATCGGCAATATAACTACGAATGGGAAGTTATTATATATTATTTTTGCAAATACCTCTTTGAAAATAAAAGTGTTAACTGAATTGAATTGCATGGAATGTATACATTTAAAATTTTCACATCTTTTGGGCAACAATGCTGGAATGAACCATCCGATACTAATCCGGTCAGGGCAACAAGCCAGCCTACAGGCTTAGCACTGCCAATAACTGATGTTATTATCGCTGATGCAAACTTTACCGTTTCTAATCAACTAGGTATAATATGAATGTGGTTTATTAAATACCGGTTCTTGCGATAGAAAACCATTCAATAACAGATTAATACAGTCGAAAATTTAAAATAAATCTATGTTACAAAAACAAATTAGAGTTGCTCTTGCTGACGACCACAAGATTTTTAGAAATGGAATTAAGGTGGCGCTCGCAGACAAACAAGATTTAGAAATAATTTGGGAAGCAAAAGACGGCAAAGATCTAATGAGTAAGATCTCCGTCGAAATACCTGATGTATTAGTCATGGATATCAGCATGCCGGAAGTAACCGGGATGGAAGCAATTAAGATGTTACGTAAAGAAAATAATGATATTAAAATTATTGTGCTGTCCTCGTTTAACGATGAACAAACAGTTGGCAAAATGATGGAATTGGGAGCCAATGCGTATCTTACCAAAACGGTTCCTCCAACAGAAATATACGAAGCGATTGTAAGTTGTGTGAATGAGGGCTATTACTTTAATTCTTTAGTTAATATTTCAGTGATAAGGAATTTAATTCATAAAAAGAGTAGTAACCCTTCTTATAGTAGATTTATCCCAGTTAAGTTTGAGGAAAGAGAAATTAAAATTCTGCAATTATTAGCAGAAGATAAGACAGCGAAAGAAATTTCTAAACTCGTATTTCTCAGCCACAGAACTGTTGAAACCATTCGGCAAAAAATGAAAGATAAGGTATCAGTAAGGACTATTGGCGGATTGATAACCTATGGCATACGAAATACGCTGATAAATTAAAGAATGACCATTTTTTCGAATCATTCCGNNGGAAAGTGATGTTATTCCAATCCAATAGCATTAATCATTTTATTCACTTGTATAATCCGTTCAACTGTAAATGCACAGGGATTGATAAACAACGGAGCCAAAATAGTGACCACAACCGGCTCAAATATTTATATTAGTGGAACCGTGGGAATCTATACAAGCCAGCCAAATGGCATCATAACAAATGATTTCGGAAGTACCATTAGATTGATGTAGAACAGATTAGAAAAAATATTTCTGATTTAATAACGGACGTAACCACTAAAAAAAATTCCTATGATGCATTCTCTAATTCTAACCAAACTGCTATAAGTAAAGAACCAGAGCTCTCATCTAATGACAAAGCAATCAAAGATTCTTATGAGAAATTATTGAGTAATTTATCTGATGCATTTGCATCTATATCCGCAGACAAAACTAACGAACTACTATCCTCAATTGTTTTTATACAAAATAATGATAGCAAGACATATACTTCCTTACCAATTAAATTTAATGGTGAACAGGCAAAAGTTCAAATATTCATAACCCCAAGAGATGAAAAATATAATCTTCAAAGTTATTATTCGCAAATTATTTTCCCTCAAAAAATAAAAACATATACTGTAGTAGGTATTTCATTTTACGGAAGTAGTTTATATGATAGGGCATATTCAACAATCAAAACCAAAGTGAATAATTCAACATACAATTATAGCTTCAAAGAAGAGAATTCTAGTAAAGCTGAATTAGGTATAGCTGCCTTATTAAGGTACGGTAAAAAGTGGAACGATGATAATANNGGACATTTTAATATTGGCGCTGGCGTTTCAATATCAAATAAAATAAAGCCGAGAGTATTATTCGGGGGGACTTTCATTTTCATTCGGCAAAAAGCAAATGCTTGCTATTGACTGCGGCGGAATTTTAGGATATGTTGACCATCTTAGCAATTCAATCGATCTTTCAAAATCGTATTCTGAAAAGCCCGATAATATAACTGTTTCAAAGCTTGGGATTGGTGCATTTGTTTCGATAGGTTATATATATCAGTTTTAATAGCACAAACCACGGGTATTTGCAAAGGCTGGACTTGTCAATGTAATATCAACTTTATACAATTTTCAGCAGCTGTTAATAGCAGTGAATAGATCCTTTCTAAAAACTGCATCCCAATGATTCCAGAAATATCAAGACCGTGAAGATAAGGTTCCAATTTTGTTATTGTAGAAAATGAGTTAAATTTAGTAATTGCGTTTTTACCACAGTTATACATCACTTCCACATAAAAGTTATTCA
>PKYU01000013.1 GCA_003132765.1 Chitinophagaceae bacterium
GTATGTATTTTAAGGATATTGGTTTCCTGCATCACCTGCACTAGGAAAGGCACAAATATCTGACGAATTTTCCCCCTATGATTTATCACCAATATGCTGTTGTGATCTATGTAGGTTATTTGTGGTGGATCCATTTTTGTTGATTGTTTGTTATTGGTTAGTTTAAATACCAACTTTCATTTCTTCCTTCAAGTGCCCATCGTATTTGTTCAGTAAAATAATAAGCATTGACACTCCTATCGAGGAAGCTATCAATATAACTGCTCTTATTGCTTCCCGTTAGTAGGTTGTATAATCGCCATAAATTAATGTTTCCATTTGCCGCTCTGCTGAAACTATCGTCCCGGTAGTAATCCTTGCATATTGCACTCAGTTGATTATCTCCGTAAAGGAGTGGTGTGATGGTCGTTTGCTCATTCTTTGGCAGGTGTTGATAGAGCCGACATCTTCCAATCAATTGAGCAAATTGCTTTTCTGTTAAATTGTATTCGCTGAGTTTTCGCAAGCCATGCATGTGATAGGGAGCATTGAAGCATTCAATTAAGCTTCGGATACAGGCTTTTAATTGTCCAATACTATTCACNNCACCTTTAGCGTGCTTGAATATCCGTCTGTTTGGACACAGAGATTGGTGCAGACAGTATTTTTAAATCCAATGAATAGTTTGAAATGTTCGTCACTTCCTTTCTTATTATAAAGGGTATCCAGGTTGAATGCTTTCACACCACCAATTGTCAGGGATAATTTATTTCCATTGATGTCATCACTGATGGTTGGTATTTCTATACAAAACATCATTCTTTCATAATAAAGAGTTTTCTCATGGTCCAGAAGCTCGTTGGCTGGTTTATTTTTGGCTTCTGGTATTCTGCCCTTGATTGGATGTGATACCCTGATGTTGGGCTTTAATATTGTTTCTGCGCTAAATACCTCTGAAGCAATTTGCATGGTGGCTTCAANNAGAAATAAGAACCTCATTGTCTTTAATATACACCGGGATGATGTGCTGATTCTTCATCTCTTCAAGAGTTACGGCCATTGTGTTAGCCAGAATGAATGGTTTATCTGTCGATAGAACTTCAATGGTTTCTTCTTCTGGTTCAATCAATTGTTCTGCTGAATCAAAAGGGAAATCATCTGTATGAATTAATTCGTTCCTGATTGCTGGTTTGTTATTTATTAATTGGAGTTTCATTGTTGTTAATGTTTTGTGTGTTAGTAATTGTTTTGTTTTCTAATAGTTGCCTCTTTCCAGTGAATTGATGAAGCAGGCTTTCCTGGTATTTGGGATAGAGTTTATAAAGAGCAATTAACTCATTTACTGTTTTGCAGGCTTCCACTCGTTTTATGATCTCATCTGTATTGGCTTCAATTTGTTCGTCTAGGGCTAATGGTTCTGTTCCCTGATTGCACCAATCCAAAATAGCTTTGCCAGTCTCTATTGATATAACAAATTCAGGCTTATCAACGAACAATTGGGTCCTGTCTTTAGAAGCCTTTGTCATGTGTTTATCGTTGATTATTTCCAAAGCAACGGTCATTTCATATTCGTATCCATCCCTTATCTCATCATCGAGTCCTGCCTTCTCCACCTTAGTTTTATTGCCCACAGTGATCATGTTATATCCCTGCTTCTTCCTGTTGGTAGTGATGATGTGACATTTGGACTGCAGGATTGCGTTCAACCATTGCTGATAGAGAGGAGTGGCTTTCGCCCAATCCTGATATCTGCCACCCAAAGCGTTCTGATATTCCAATAATCCTCCCTGGCCCTTCCAAACATGGGTGATGCTGTCTATGATTATTAATTCCATACCTGCATCCTCGCATGTTTTAATAGCTCTTATATATCGCTCAGGGCTATGTGGGGGAGATAAGGGCAGGGTATTGTAGGATCCTAATTGGGAGTATAAAGACGCAGAATCATTTTCTGTATCTATTACAGCAATCTTTTGCCAATTGTGTGTGATACCATAGGCTATAAGTAGGGCTGAATAGGTTTTGCCGAAGCCTGATGGTGAAGCAATATTAAGACGCAGCTTCACTCTTTTTCTGGATGCTTGTTCAAGTTTCATATATAAATAGTTTAATTGAAATGATTATTTGGTTTAATTAATTTGGTTATGAGGGATAACTTTTTTCGTTATTCTTAATTGATTCAATTAAAAAAGGCAGCCGTGTTAGGGCCGCCTTAGCTAACGTCTAATCAAAGACATTAGGAATTTACCAGAGAACCCCGTAAACTCATCATTTTCTTAGGAAGAGTAGAATAAGGAGCCACTTCTCCTGCTTCTTCTGGTTTGTAGACGTAGCGATGCATTAGCTTAATCACTTCACCAGACTCCAGTGGGTAATCGTATGGGTCACTTTCTACCCTAACAATCTTGCCTGCGATTTTGGATCCCAATAAACCCTTGGTAGTTTCTTCTGAAAACGTTGAAGTGATGGAAGCTTTCCTCGCCGTGGCGTAGAAGTTCCCTGTTTCCATACTCTGAACCATCTCGATGTCTGAGCTCAATTCGAGCACAATAAACTGTTCCTCGTCTTTGTTTTTGGCCAGACGATAGCCTGTAATCGTAATCATCTTTTTAATAATTTAAACGTTATGAAATAATTGTTTCTGGCATATGCTACCCGGAGGTACACACATGCCTTCAGGGGATAGCGGGGGTTATCGGTCCAGGTGAACTTTTTCGTTACGTATATAAACCTCTTTTAAAATTTGGAAAAATTTGGAAATTGAGAATTAATAGTTATTAGGCTCTACAGTTGGCATCCTATCTGATACAGTTAAATTGTTTTCATTGGCCACCAATTCATTTATAGAGTTGTTGATTTATTTAGCTGTGATAAACATGAATAATTAAATACAGGATAGCGCATCATATCCCATCATGGGAACGGAATATAAACCACAATATCTAGGATGGAGCGTCTAGTAGTTTGTAGCCCTATTTTGGTAAGCATATCCTTCAATTCTCAAAGAGATAGCTTGTCCGCTTGTGCTCAAACTGAAAAGAGTCATGAAGAAAAGGATATTTAGAGCTTACATTCTGCAGAAGAGAATATTATTTTATTCAGGCTGTAGTCTATTATATGGAACAAGGGGGCCTTACGTCAGTAAAGTGGTATCTGCGCTAACGGTAACCAACCGCAGATTTTGTTGGAAATATTTAAGATTGAAAGCATAATGGAAATTGTTTTACTTTAGGTATAGCGGATTTAGCTTGAATACACTAGTTCGATGTAATATTAAACAGACACTATTCACAAAATCAATAGTAAAATGAGAAAGAAATTTAAAATTGTTCTAACACTTCAATTCCTGATAATGGCTATCTCTCTTGCAATCTCGCCCTCTTGCGCTAGTTCACAAACTATCGTATTTTCCAAGACTCGGGATACTTTGAATATAGGTTTTGTTCTTTACACCAAGGGAAGTACACCGGGAACTCTATACGCAAGATGGAATTATGCAAACGTTTGGAGTGGCCCGGGGATAGCAACCGGGGGACCTAGAGAGGGCTTTGCCGGACACTACCACGTACGTTACTTCTATGAAAATGGAGAGTCCTCGGATGAGTATGACTTAGTCATCGAAAAGACAGGAGACTTTTACAACGTATCGTGGATCTCAAATGGTAAAATTGGTGCAAGAGGCGTAGGCATGGAAGATGGGAATGGTTTAGCAGTAGGTTGGCGTAGAGTGGCTGACTGATTTTCCGGAAAATATCTTTTTTGAAGCTTCTCCATTTTGGCGCAATCATATCCTTCAATTTGCAAAGAGTGAGGCAACCGCCTCTCCCAGGCCGTGTCTCTACTCCAGCCGGCCTGGGTGTTATCTCTCTTTCGCAAGCCCCCATATTGGCGCGTATCATCCATCTTCCTTCAAGCATAGAGAAAGAAACGTTGGCGCAAGGTAGTTTAATGAAATTATACGCTATAGGGAATGCTATAAAATTTAATATGGAAGGGGTAAGTTTAATTGAGAATTGTAGGGAGGAAAATGGATACTATTATAGGTGCCCTTCACGTTTTTATATACCGATCCATGGTAACCCCACCCCTTATTAGATATTTTTTGCCTAATGATTACCTTCTCATTTTGGTATA
>PKYU01000467.1 GCA_003132765.1 Chitinophagaceae bacterium
AAAAAATAAATAAAATGAAAAAAAATTATGAATTTACAGGCATGTCTTGCGGGGGTTGCGCGGGCAACGTTAAACAGGCATTGTTGAAAGTACCGGATTTAACCGAAGCCGAAGTTCAATTGNNATGACCTGCGATGGTTGCAGGACTCATGTGGAAGAAGCGCTTAGCAAGGTTGAAGGGGTGAGCAGTGTTATAGTAGACTTGAAAAAGGCAGATGCTGTGATTGAGATGAAATCACACATTCCACTGGAAAAATTGCAGGAGGCCTTAAAAAACAGCGGTGGAAATTATAGCATTTCACTTCCCGGAGAGGACATGCATAAGAATAAGGAGGAGCATCCATCGACTCCTGAGAAGGCTTCCAGTAAAAAGGTAAAGGGCCCATGCGTATTTTATTGTCCCATGCATTGCGAAGGCGACAAAACGTACGATAAGCAGGGAAATTGCCCTGTCTGTGGCATGGACCTGGTGGAACAACCTTCCCTAAAAAAGTCATCACAACAATATACCTGCCCTATGCATCCGGAGANNGGAGGGAAATGTGAAAGAAGAAGATAAGACTTATAAAAGACTGTTACATAAATTTATTATAGCATGCATTTTCACCATACCCATTTTCATCATTACCATGATGGAGATGCTGACCAATAATCCGCTATTCAAAATTATGGGTTTAAAATATTGGAACTGGGTGCAATTGACATTGAGTATTCCCGTGGTATTTTATGCAACATGGATGTTCTTTCAGCGTGCATGGCGCTCCGTTGTAACCTGGAATTTAAACATGTTTACATTGATTGGTATTGGTTCCGGTGTAGCATGGATTTTTAGTGTGGTGGCACTTTTTTTTCCGGATATTTTTCCTGCACAGTTTAAGACAGAACAGGGAACCGTGTATGTTTATTTTGAAGCGGCTACTGTCATTTTAACCCTGGTATTATTAGGACAGCTTTTAGAGGCCCGTGCACATGGAAGAACCAATAGTGCTATTAAAGAATTATTAAAACTTGCCCCTAACAAAGCAACAAAAATTATTGATGGTAAAGAGCAGGTAGTATCGATAGATGCCATCATAAAAGGTGATTTGCTGAGGGTAAAACCCGGGGAAAAAATTCCTGTTGATGGTAGTATAAAAGAAGGGGAAGTCATTATTGACGAATCGATGATTTCCGGGGAGCCCATTCCAGTGGATAAGAAAACCGGAGATGCCGTAAGCTCCGGCACCATCAATGGAAACAAATCATTTGTGATGATTGCTGAAAAAGTGGGATCAGAAACCCTGCTTGCCAAAATTATTGAAATGGTAAATTCGGCAAGTCGTTCCAAGGCACCTATTCAAAAAATGGCCGATAAAATATCAGGCTATTTTGTTCCTATTGTTGTTGGTATTTCAATCCTCACTTTTATCATTTGGGCAATTTTTGGTCCGCAGTCTTCCTATGTATTTGCATTTGTAAATGCCATAGCTGTTTTAATAATTGCCTGTCCGTGTGCATTGGGCCTGGCCACTCCCATGTCGGTAATGGTAGGCGTAGGAAAGGGTGCCCAGTCGGGAGTGCTTATTAAAGATGCAGAGTCGCTTGAAAAAATGAATGACATTGAAATTGTAATCATTGATAAAACGGGAACTCTAACAGAAGGAAAACCATCAGTTGAAAAAGTGATCAGTGCTAATGCCAAATATCCGGAAGATGATATTCTTCAAAAAATAATTTCCCTTAACAGCAGCAGCGAACATCCACTGGCGCAGGCAACTTTACGTTATGGAGAAGAGAAGAAAATCGCTGTAAAACCTGTTTCAAATTTTGAGGCTGTAACTGGTAAAGGTGTGGTTGCTACTCTTGATGGGGCATCATTGGCATTGGGCAACGAAAAATTAATGGAACAGGTGAAAGCGGCAATTGCACTCGATTTGGAGAAGCAGGTTACAGCCGAACAAAAATTGGGTAAAACGGTTTCCTATTTATCAGAAGGAAATGCAGCAATAGGTTTTGTAGTGATTTCAGATAAAATAAAAGCATCAAGCCAGGAAGCCATTCGCAAATTACAGGAAGAAGGTTTGAAAGTAATTATGTTTACCGGCGACAACGAAGACACGGCAAAGGCAGTAAGTGATGCCTTGCATTTGGATGGATACAAAGCCCAGATGATGCCTGAAGATAAATTGAATGAGATAAAACGCCTTCAATCGGAAGGAAAGAAAGTAGCCATGGCGGGTGATGGTATTAATGATGCTCCGGCATTGTCGCAGGCCGATATTGGAATTGCGATGGGCACCGGAACAGATGTTGCCATAGAAAGTGCATCCATCACCTTAGTAAAAGGCGACCTGAATGGGGTTGTAAAAGCACGATCACTAAGCCACAAAGTAATGAAGAACATTAAACAAAATCTCTTCTTCGCCCTTGGTTACAATACAATAGGAATCCCGATTGCTGCGGGTGTTTTGTATCCGTTATTCGGACTATTACTTTCGCCCATGATTGCAGCATTGGCCATGAGTTTCAGCTCCGTTTCAGTTATTACTAACGCACTTAGATTAAGAAGATTAAAATTATAAAACAAAATGAATCAAACAGACTGGCTATTATCTTTTGATTTTTTAACAACAGGAACATTTGTATTATCATGGTACTTGAGTGGATTTATCCTGACATTATGGGTTATTTATGACGTTCTTTATGTTAATACTTCCATATCGAAACCTTTAAAAGTAGGCTGGCCAATTATTATTTTCTTTTTCTCAATAATAGGATTGCTGTTATACCTATTGACATGCAGAGCGCCGGGAATAGCAAATTTGAAGGAGGATAAAAAAAAGAAAGTTCACCACAAGTATGTCATACCGGTATTTAATAAAGTTACCGGCTCGGTAATTCATTGTGTTGCAGGAGATGGTTTGGGAATAATGACCGCAATGGTTATTGGTAGATATATAGGTCTGAATTTCTGGAGCGAATTTACGGGTGAATATATTTCGGGATTTTTCTTTGGATGGATACTGTTTCAATATCCGGCAATGAGAAGTATGGGAAATTATTCAGCACAGTCTCTATGGAAAGGAGGAAGAGCTGAATTTTTTTCTATGATTACACTAATGACTGGTATGTTACTTACAATGAAATTAGTTCAACCACACATTGTAACATCAGCACCATTGCCAGGTACTTATGCCTTCTGGGGAATTGCATCATTTGCTCTTTTTATCGGAACTATTGTAACCTATCCAATGAATTGGTTGCTTGTTTCAATCGGGTGGAAACATGGGATGACATAGGCCTTGCTGTTTGAAGTGGCAGTGAATTAGCAGCGGAAACAGCAGGAATTGTTTTTGTAAACAGCAATCCAAAAGACATTGTGAGTTTGATTTTATTTGGGAAAGCCTCACATCGGAAAATGATTCAGAACTTAATGTGGGCAACAGGCTATAATGTAGTAGCGCTAACCCTTGCAGCAGGTGGATTATATCATTGGGGCATTTTATTAAGCCCTGCAGCAGGTGCGGCTTTAATGGCGGTCAGTACTATTGTTGTTGCCATCAATGCAAGTATGCTGAAAGTAAATGAATAAAATATGAACAGTTAATATATGATTTACTCGAATTTATAAATTACTCAAAAAATAATTATTAAAAAATATCTATCATGGAAACAGAAACAATCGGCAATGAAGTGGAAACTTTATCGCCTTCATTATTACAAAAGATGCATGCTTACTGGCGTGCCGCCAATTATCTTTCAGTCGGTCAAATATACCTTTATGACAACCCGTTGCTGAAAGAGCCACTAAAACTCGAGCATGTGAAGCCGTTGGTAGTAGGACATTGNNCACTACACCGGGTCAGAATTTTATCTATGTCCATCTTAACCGGATCATAAAAAAGTATGATTTAGACATGTTCTATATCGCAGGTCCCGGGCATGGCGGCCCCGCATTGGTGGGAAATGTTTATCTCGAAGGAACATGGAGTGAAGTTTATCCAAATATTACACAAGACGAAGCAGGATTAAAAAAATTATTTACGCAATTCTCTTTTCCTGGAGGCATTTCAAGTCACGTTGCACCTACTACGCCGGGTTCTATTCATGAGGGCGGAGAATTAGGTTATTCTTTGAGCCATGCCTTTGGTGCAGCATTCGACAACCCGGATTTGATTGTTGCCTGCATAGTTGGCGACGGCGAAGCAGAAACGGGTCCTTTAGCAACTTCGTGGCAATCGAATAAATTGCTGAATCCAATCACAGATGGTACTGTTCTGCCGATCCTTCACTTAAATAGTTACAAGATCAGCAACCCAACGTTATTGGCAAGAATTGAAGATGATGAATTGGAACAATT
>PKYU01000399.1 GCA_003132765.1 Chitinophagaceae bacterium
AATTATTGACACATCTCCTGTTGTACTTGTTACAGATGGATACCTTCTTACTGGATTGTGCGATGCAACTATGTACGTTATAAGGCATCAATACACGCCCAAAATTTTGATTAAAAGAATAGATGAGGCCAATAAAATAAATCCCATAAAGAATCCAGCTATAATATTTAATGGAGTTAAGAAGAAGGGAATCTTCAAAAATAGTTATGGTTATGGTTATGCCTCTGGTAAGAAATATGGATATGGATATGGAGCAAAGGGTGATAAAAAGACCTTATCTAAATCTTAATATTCTATGTTCATGAAAAATTAATTTCACTCAATGCATTAGAATGTAACTGAGGTAGGCGAAGCCTTGTTTGGGAAGGAAAACAACTGTCAACTCTTTAAATTACTGCTAATTTATATTCTAATAATTCTAAGATACTGAAAAAGTCCCGATCATTATTGCGATTCAAAATTATACAAACCCCCTTTTAAGTGAAATATTTTTAAAAATCGGAGTAAAAGCGAAATCCTTCACGTGTAGAAGATATAAGGACTTAAGAATAATTATTTTTGCCAGGTACCATAATCGTTTCAAAAATAGACCAGGATCAAATTGAAAGAAGTGAAATGTATGCTGGGAATAGAGAGATCTTGTTTTGCGCATGATAAAGGCCCTAATCCTCAGCTTTTCAAAGAGGATTAATCTTTATTAGCTTTTATACTTAATATCATGAATTTATTTATACATTAATTTAATTTTAGATTCACTTTCACTCCGGGATGAAAATCGCTTACCATACAACTGAATCATTGATTGCAAAGCATATGCAATCAATATTTCATCCCCATAATCATAACTATAAATAATTGTAACAAAAATTTACCCTTGCAACAAGCGAGGTAAGGTGAAGTATGTTTTACGGAATTCTCTATTCCACAAGCTCGTAAGGTGGTCTTTTATTAAATACTTTAATGCACCTTTCTTAACTATTATTATTCTGAGCAATAAAAAAATTAATTCAGATTTTCTTCAAAGTATATCAATTATGAAGCAGCCGTAATGGTATTGATGAATATAAAGAACAAATTACTTAAATTTCAACTCTTACTTCATATATCTGATGTAAAGAAGATAAAGGGCTTAAAGTATCTGCAAATAATTAAGAATGAATAANNATGAATATTTCCGTTAAACAAGAAAAGATCCTTGACTGTAAAATTAAATATTGGCAATTACAAATAAATTAATGGCAAAACAAATTACTGAATTTGATTTGGTTGTTGAACCCGGTCGTTCAAAAAAGAATTATTGGAATGACTTGTGGCGCTTTCGGGAATTGTTTTTATTCCTGGCCTGGCGGGATATACTTGTCAGATACAAGCAAACTGCCATTGGACTCGCGTGGAGCCTTATTCGTCCTTTTCTTACGATGATTGTTTTTACGGTCATTTTTGGCCGATTGGCCAAATTGCCTTCTGAAGGNNCACCACTTCCTTTACAGATGCAAGTAACTCATTACTGACTAATTCAAATATGCTTACAAAAATATATTTTCCAAGATTGATAATCCCAGTGAGCACTGTAATTGTCAATTTAGTCGACTTTCTGATTTCATTTGTTATTTTATTTGGATTGATGATATGGTATCATTTTACTCCTTCATGGTCGATTTTATTCCTTCCATTGTTTTTATTTTTAGCCAAACTTACTTCTCTAGGTGCTGGCATCTATGTGGCCGCACTAAATGTAAAATATCGGGATTTTAAATACATTGTCCCATTCGTGGTGCAATTCGGATTGTATGTATCTCCGGTAGGTTTCAGCAGCAATGTTGTACCAGATAAATGGAGATTATTATATTCAATTAATCCGATGGTAGGAATTATTGATGGTTTCCGATGGTCTATTTTAGGAGGTGATAGCCACATATTTTTACCAGGTATGATCATTTCAATAGCTTTTATTTTCTTTCTTTTCATTTTTGGTATCCTTTATTTTAGAAAAACGGAGAAATCATTTGCTGATATAATTTAAGAATCGATGAATATTGCTATAAAAGTTGAGCACCTAAGTAAGAGTTATATGATCAGGCATCAAGGGCAAACCAGCTATGTTGCTTTAAGAGATGTAATTGCGGAAAAAGTGGGAAGAACATTCAATAAGACAAAAGGCTTGGCAATAAATCATCATCCTAATATAATAAAAAATAAGGAAGAATTTTGGGCCTTAAACGATGTGAATTTTGAAGTTCAGAAAGGAGAACGAGTTGGAATCATTGGCCGTAATGGAGCTGGCAAATCGACTTTGTTAAAAATATTGAGCAGAATTACAGAACCCACCCTGGGGCGATTCTCAATCCAGGGGCGCATTGCCAGCTTATTAGAGGTCGGCACTGGTTTTCATCCTGAACTCACAGGTCGGGAGAATATTTATTTGAACGGAGCAATATTGGGAATGCATAGAGCTGAGATTAAGCGAAAATTCGAAGAGATTGTCGCTTTTTCTGGTGTTGAAAAATTTTTGGATACACCTGTTAAACGTTATTCCAGCGGCATGTATGTTCGGCTTGCATTTGCAGTAGCCGCACATCTCGAATCAGAAATTCTGGTAGTTGATGAAGTTCTAGCAGTAGGTGATGCTGAATTTCAAAAAAAATGTTTTGGAAAAATGCAGGATATTTCTCAGAAAGAAGGAAAAACTATACTTTTAGTTAGCCATAATATGCAGGCAATCAGAAATATATGTACAAGTTCTGTTCTATTAAATGAAGGTCGTGTTGAAGCAATCGGCTCTGCCAATGATATAATAAATAGATATTTGAGCAGATTTAGTCCTTCTGACGTAGAAGGAATCAGTGAGACGATCAGAAAGTTGCCGAAAGATGAGTCTTTTGAAATTATAAGTATCAAAATCAAGCAAAACGATATTGAAACTTTGAATTTAGGGTCTCATTTACCTACTGAAATAATTATTGATTACAAAGTTCAAAAAGAGGAAAGTGGTTTAAGAATTCTTTTTGACTTGGTCGATGATGAAGATAATTTGATTTTTAGGTCATTTCATGATGAATTAAGTGAAGAAATAGAAAACATTAAACCTGGAAGATATATCAGCAAGGCTATAGTACCGTCCAACTTACTGGGACCATTAAGTTACAAAATAATTATTAGAGCAGGTATTCATAAAATCAGGTGGTGTACGCCTGATGAAGGCATTATTATTCCTGTAAATGTTAGCCTTTCAGGTACGTATAATAAGGCTTATCCCACCAGTACTTTTGTGGGGAAATTAGGATTATCGATTAATTGGGAAACAATACCAGGCAATGAATTTTTTTAAACATCCTTCTTACATATGAAAATAATAAAAAGAATATATCAAAAGTCCATGCTTAAGGAGAAAATAGATAATTACTTAGAAAACAGGATATTAGAAACTTTAAAGGGAAAGTTAGATTTTAATAACACAAGGGAATTTAAAAAGATATTCGAAGTAGGGGTCTTAAATCTACAATGGGAACTTTCAATAAATAAAGGAGAAAAAGTCGTTGTTAAAGAATTGGAAAATGCTTTGAAGATAAACTGTTATACTGATAGCCATCTTTCTAGAGATATATTTTCAAATAATTTTGAAAATAGTGAACTTATATTTTTGAAAAATTACTTAAAAAAAGGAGATGTATTTGTTGACATCGGAGCCAATATTGGATTATTTTCGATGTTTGCTTGCCAGAAAGTAGGTAGTGACGGATACGTGATTGCCTATGAACCAACTCCAAAAACTTATAACCGTTTACTTGAAAATTTTAAATTGAATGCTTTTACCAACCTTGAAACATACCAATTGGCAATATCAGATAATAATAAACCTCAAGAGTTTAAAATCTCGAAAGATGGTTATGATGGTTGGAATTCATTAGGAAAGCCCACACTAGGTCAATTTTATGAAAGTGTTTATGTTGATTGTAATACAATCGATAATATAGCGGGAATGAATAAAATATTTTCAAGAATCAAATTAATTAAAATTGATGTTGAAGGATGGGAATTACATGTATTAAAAGGTGGTAAAGACTTTTTTAGTAAACCTGATGCTCCAACATTACTAATAGAATTTGCTGAACAAAGCGCTTTAAATGCTGGTAATTCCTGTGAGGAATTGTATGACTACTTAAATTATTTGGGTTATACCCTCTATCAATTCGACAGCATTAATTTAAATTTGACCATTTCAAAAAAGAAAACATTTTTTTATGAAAATTTAGTTGCGACAAAAAATGTTGAAGGAGTAAAGTTCGAATTATCTAATATTTGATTTTTCTCAATGTGTGATAGAAACTTTTGTCTATTCTTTCCTAGGTGCAACCATTCATACTCAAATTTAGAATCAGTTTATACTTCTTTTATTAATAAGATTTATTAAAATGTATCTAATAGGTATTATAAACTTGGTTTGAAAATAGATTGACTTTCAATCATGATTTGAAGACGGATTGAAATGTTTAGGACAGAAAAATATACAATTTCATTTAGATCATCCTTCAATCCAAAAAATTGATTTTTGTTAACAATTCAATGCATTGAATTGATTTTTAATTTAACCACGCTACTTAGCTTTTCTTGAGATTTGGTAAATGAATCAAACTTTTCTGGGGAACAAGTTAATTATCCCTTAGCAAGAGAGCCTAAATACTATAAGTCAGATAATTAATTTATTATGAAAAAGTTAATGTATAAGCTAATAAATAAGGCGGGATATGATATTTATAAAAAATCCAAAAAGGTTCAGCTTTTAATAAATGAAAAATGGAACTTTCTAAGACGCGTTGATATTAGAACAATAATCGATGTAGGTGCAAACGATGGACAGTTTATAAAAGAAGTAAGTAATATATTTCCTAATGCTGAATTCTACTCCTTTGAACCATTAAAAGATTGCTATGAAAGACTAATAATTAATTTCAAAAACAATGCAAAAGTCCACGCATTTAACTTCGCCTTAGGGGAAGAAGATGGAGAAATAATTTTTTCCAGAAGCAGCGCAAGTACATCATCATCTATATTGAAAATGGGCCGTTTACATAAGATCTTATTCCCAAACACTGCAAATTTGATTGAAGAAAAAGTAAAAATAAAACGAATTGATGATGTTTTCGAAAATAAGGTAATTCAAGATCTTATCTTACTTAAGATTGATGTACAGGGAGCAGAGGAAAAAGTAATAAAGGGGGCAATCCAATTTTTAAAAAAAGTAAATATTATTATTACCGAAGTAAGTTATGCTACATTATATGAAGATCAACCTTTATTTGTAGATATCTTAAATTTATTATTAGCCCAAAATTTTATATTTATAGGGATGTTAGAGCAATTTTCAAGTCCGTCAACGAACGCACCTCTATTTGCAGATGCTATTTTCGTAAAAAAAGAAATTTACGATATACTATACGGATCCTGATTTTTTTATCACCTGATAAATAATTTAAGCCCTTTGTTGGTTATATAAAATTGCCTTGTTATTTTCCTTTGGCACTTTTTGATACTTGCACTTTTTTCACTTCTAGTACTACTTTTTCTAAAGAAATCAGACCTCAAAATATTTTTTGTCATTTGTAAGTTTGATGAAAAGGATTGTAAATATCCCCGGTTGGTTTCAGCAGTAATTTGATACTTGGGCAACGGAACTATCCTTTACTCGTTTAGAATATTTTTTTTTTATGAGTATTGCAATAAAAGTTGAACATTTAAGTAAGAGCTATATAATTAGTCACAAAATCCAATCAGGCCATGCAAATTTAAGGGATGTAATTGCTGAAAAAATAAAAGGAGCAATAGATACCTCAAAAAAAATAGTTTCCAACTGTCCAGTTCTTAAAAATCAACATAAAGAAGAATTCTGGGCTTTAAAAGATTTGAATTTCGAAGTAAAAAAGGGGGAAAGAGTGGGAATTATAGGACATAACGGGGCAGGAAAATCAACCTTATTAAAAACATTAAGTCGCATAACCGAACCTACAAGTGGGCGAATCTCTAGTAAGGGCCGCATAGCAAGTCTTCTTGAAGTAGGTACGGGGTTTCATCCTGAACTTACCGGAAGGGAAAACATTTACCTAAATGGTGCCATATTAGGAATGCAACGAACTGAAATAAGAAACAAATTCGACGAAATTGTTTCTTTTTCTGAAATCGGAAAATTTCTTGACACTCCAGTAAAACGATATTCGTCCGGGATGTATGTCAGGCTAGCCTTTGCAGTTTCCGCTTATTTGGAATCTGAAATTTTAATTGTGGATGAGGTCTTAGCAGTTGGAGACGCACAATTTCAAAAAAAGTGCCTGGGCAAAATGGAGGACATCTCAAATGAAGGTGGAAGAACAGTTATTTTTGTTAGCCATAATATGCAAGCAATTACAAGTTTGTGTAATCGGGTTATCCTAATAAATAAGGGATCAATCCTTCAGGACGATGAAACAAATAGGGTTATCCGAAATTATTTAATGTTTGAAACCTCAAAAAAAGGAATAATTGAATGGGAACCCGAAAAAGCTTTAGGGGATTCAATAATAAGACTACGGGCAATAAAAATTTTAGATCAGGAGAATAAAATTCGAACCCATTTTTTCTCAGATTCTATCATAAGAATTCAATTTGATTTTGAAATATTTACACTAGATAATTTATTAGTAATAGGATTTGATTTAACGAATGAAGATGGGATTATTATTTTCAGATCTTATCAGCATGATGGTATTGAGGAATCTTGGCCAAACTTAAGAAATGGATTTAATTCAATATACTGTGCCATTCCCAGTGAACTCTTACGGGAAGGGACTTACTTCATAAGCCCTAAAATAAGCCTTCATGGAGTTAAATGGATCATAAACAGTGATCCATTATTATCATTTGATGTAGAGTTAAACCATGGCGTTTCTCCTTATTGGAGCTTTTACAATAAATCAAACAGGCCAGGTATCTTATCCTTAATTATTCCATGGAAAAACTTGGAATAATTAAGACATTTAATACTCAAGAATAGTGACCTTAATGACCAAACTAAAGTCTTAATTATCGAACCTACCCTATTCTTACTAGACTCACTTGAAAGGTCAAATTAGAACTCAAATAATTTTTAGAAAACAAGGAAATAGATCTGATTTTTTATTAAAACAATTATCTATAAATACAATGCAAAATTGAACTTTATTATCAGTCGATAAAGAGCATTGTATTATTATAGTTCAAGAAAAACTCTTTGACAAATAATCCAAATGGTTTAGGAATTAACTAATGGGAAAATAATTATGATTTCACGNNATATTGATAATTTGAAGCTATTATATTAATCTATTTGATTAAAAAAATATAGTTCACAAAAAAAAGAATTTATGAATGAACATTATGATGATAATTATTTCAAATGGCAGAAGGATATAGGAGCTTTTGGTGGGTGGGCCGAGTTGATAAAATTTGAAAACCATATATCACCCAATATGAACGTTATTGATTTTGGGTGTGGTGGTGGATTTCTTCTGAAATCTATTAATTGTAAGGACAAGATTGGGATTGAAATTAATGATATAGCGAGGNNCATGATTTTGGAATAAAATCTTTCAAGTATGCGCAAGATGCACCTGATAACTGGGCTGATTGCATCATTTCAAACCATGCATTAGAGCATGTTCCAGATCCATTAAACCAAATCTTATTACTCAAAGAAAAGGTTAAAAAAGGTGGCAAAATGATTTTTGTGGTGCCTTATGATTCTTTTGAATACAAGCCAAATGATATTAATTATCATTTTTTTTCATGGAGTCCCATGAACCTGGGTAATTTGTTTACAGAGGCCGGATATAAAGTTATAGAATCCAAGCCATTTATTCATAAATGGCCGCCACATTATTATAAAATAGCTAAAATATTTGGTGGAAAATCTTTTCACAGAATAAGCAGAATTTATGGATATTTAAAGAGACATACTACGGGACAAGTTAGAGTAGTCGCTGAAAAAGTATGAAACAAAATAATAATGTGATTTTAGATTAAAATAATTAGTATAAAATGAATATTTTTTTAGAAAAAAAAGTAAAAAGGTAATTTGAAATATAATATGTGAGAACCTTATTTACATAAAAAAAATTTGACTTATAACAATGGTTCAAAAAAAATATTTTTTTAATAGTTTGGTCTTAAAACAAATTTTTTAAAATACCATTAGGGCATCTCTAAAAACCTAAGGTACGAAGCAATGTTTTTATAATTTTAGTTGTCTTGAATATAAACAGAAAATTAT
Source organism: Chitinophagaceae bacterium (assembly GCA_003132765.1). Classification (GTDB taxonomy): domain Bacteria; phylum Bacteroidota; class Bacteroidia; order Chitinophagales; family Chitinophagaceae; genus Ginsengibacter. The sequence continues at coordinate 8,279 of PKYU01000399.1, forward strand.
GTCAAAATCAAGAGGTTTATTTGATGAGCAAATACGTTTAGAAAAATTAAGCAAGAAGTAAGACCTACTTGAACAGGTGAGCACATATAGACTTTGATTTTTTTCCGGAAGCCATTAAAAGGATTTTTGGATAAGGATATTGATCGCTGCAAAGGAGGCCGTCCGGCATACGACTATGTGCTTATGTTTAAAATTTTG
>PKYU01000435.1 GCA_003132765.1 Chitinophagaceae bacterium
GCCAATAAATACGACGCTTGGACATGGGAAGAAATTTTTAGAAGAGCAGAAAAATAAAAAATGAAAAAAATAATTCTAATAACGCTTCTTATCTCTATCTATTCCTTCACATCTGCGCAGGAAATGCCTGGAATGAAGATGCCAAAGAAATCCCCTCCTCCAAAAGGAGATAGTATGGGCAATATGGATATGTCAAAGACTGACCTGGGCTTCATTAAGACCATCCAGGATAAGGCACAGTCCCATACTGTACGATACGATTTATATATAAGGGATACCATTGTTACTTTTGGTAAAAAACCAAGACGTGCTATTGCTGTAAATGGACAAATACCCATGCCTACCTTAACCTTTACCGAAGGCGACACAGCAGAAATCCTGGTACATAATGAATTGAACGAAGGAACTACTTTACACTGGCATGGCATTTTTCTGCCTAATAGATATGACGGGGTACCCAATCTTACGCAAATGCCCATTAAACCACATACCACCCATTTGTATAGGTTTCCTCTTATTCAAAGCGGTACCTATTGGTACCATAGCCATTTTAAATTTCAGGAACAAATTGGCATGTATGGCGCCTTTATAATCAATAAAAGAAAAGAATGGGACATTCCCGCGATACCGGTAGTATTAAGCGATTGGGCAGATATGAAACCCGGAGAAGTTAATCGAAGCCTGCATAATGCTACAGATTGGTTTGCCATAGAAAAAGGTACCACGCAAAGCTATGCCGAAGCGATAAAGAGCGGGCATTTTAAGACAAAGCTAACCAATGAGTGGAAACGTATGACAGCGATGGATGTAAGTGATGTTGCTTATGACAGGTTTCTCATAAATGGAAAGGCAGATAGTGAGCAGCCCCAATTCAAAGCGGGTGATAAAGTAAGGTTACGAATTGCAAATGGCGGCGCAACTTCCTATTTCTGGCTCACTTATTCAGGCGGGAAAATAACAGTGGTAGCCAACGATGGAAATGATGTAGTACCTGTAGAAGTGGACAGGCTTATTATTGGTGTGTCAGAAACATACGATGTGGTAGTGACGATACCCTCTAACAAGAGTTTCGAATTTTTAGCAACTCCCGAAGACCGCACTAGCCATGCCTCTCTTTGGTTGGGAAGCGGCCCAAAAGTGGCTGCGGCAAAACTGCCCAAACTAAAATATTTTGAAGGAATGAAGAAGATGAACGATATGATGGACATGAAAGGTGACCTGGTACAGATGGAAGGTATGGCAATGCAAAACCAGGAGATGGATATGAATGCAGTAATGTATCCTGAAATAACAGGCCCCGAAAATCCAAATGATACTATGAAAACCGATGGGATGCCTGGGATGGATATGGCTCCCGCTTCTTCAGGTAGTGGGGCAGATATGGTTACGCTTAACTATGGGATGTTGCGTTCCCCGGAGAAAACAACATTACCTCCAGGCCCGCTAAAGGAATTGAAATTCGATTTGACCGGGAACATGAACCGCTACGTATGGAGTATAGACAATAAGACACTATCTGAAACAGATAAAATTTTAATTAAAAAAAGTGAAAACGTAAGAATAATAATTTACAACAATACGATGATGCGCCACCCTATGCACCTGCACGGGCACGACTTTAGGGTACTCAACGGACAGGGAGATTATGCTCCGTTAAAAAATGTATTGGATATAATGCCTATGGAAAAAGATACAATAGAATTTGCGGCCAATGCAAGTGGCGATTGGTTTTTTCATTGCCATATTTTGTACCACATGATGAGCGGAATGGGAAGGATTTTTAGCTACGAAAATTCGCCGGTTAATCCGGAAATAACGGACCCGAAATTGGCACTCCGAAAATTGTATTGGGATGACCAAATGCCGCATGTGATGGNNACCATGTGGCACATGGGCTTAAACGATAAAATGGGTTACGAAAGTGAAACTATGGTGGGCCGGTACCTTGGAAGAATGCAATGGTGGTTCCAGTATTTTGGATACGACTACCATTACAAGAAATATAATCCTAAAGAACATAATATTTTCGGCAGGGATGCAAAAAATATGTTTGGACAGGAAAGTAATAAAGATCATAGAAATACTGTGGTAACGGGTATAGCCTATACCTTGCCTATGTTGGTTATTGCAGATGCACGAATTGATGGTGATGGTAAATTCCGCTTTCAGATAAGCAGGGAAGATGTTTCAGTAACTCCACGCCTGCGTTTTCCANNATTATGATAGTGATATGGGGCTGGGGGCTGGAATTACGATAACATATTAAAGGGTAAAGCCAGTGTTTAAAAGTTACCTCAAAATTCAACAACTATGCGTCTTAGGGGAATGTATTGATGCTAAAAAAACAATTAAAATTATGCAAAAACCTGATTTATATCATGATTTTCCAACTGCATATTTTGTTTATTTGTATTTTATTTAAGCTTTTAAAAATGAAGTAGATGATCACATCAAAAAGTATTTTATCTCCTTTTATTAGATGAAAAAAGTATTTCTTGCCATATTAACCCTGTCGTATATAATTGCTTCTTTAGGCTTCACTTTAAAGAAACAATATTGTACCGGTAACATGGCCGATCGTGGTCTTAGCCACTGTATATCCAAAATATGTGATAAGTGTGGCAGTGAGCATATAAATAAGAAAGACAAAAACTGTTGCAGGAATGAAAACAAGTTTATCAAAAACGATAAAGACCAGAATATTCCTGAATCAGTTTTTCACCCAACACCTTCAACNNAGTAATCCCCATTAACCACGCTCCACCACCTGATAGCGGCGTAGCTATTTACCTCCGCGACCGTGTTTTCCGAATTTAGAATTTGAATCTCCTCTCAGGCCGGGCAAATTATTTGTCAGGCTACTGGCATTTTTAATGCCTTATCTATTTATTAATTGGGATCAAATAAAAATTTACAAAAATGAAATCATTTAAAATACTGTTGATGGCAGTTTTAACCATCATGTCCGTTTCTGTATTTGCGCAGGGCAAATCAAACAATGAGCCATTCAATACTAAGCAAAAATCAGAAACAATAAAATCCAATTGCCTTATGTACCCTGAGGCAGTTATGAACCAATTTGGAATGTATTCAATTACAGAGCCTCTTTTAAACCTGTCTCTTAAAGAAAGGATGAAACGGGAAGTAATGAGAATTTACGATGAGAAAACGAATCCGGGCGGGGCCGCCTTTATGGCTTGTAACCTGTCAAATAACCTTTTAACATTAAACCATTCTCCAAAGGAACAAATGAAAATGGAAGCAATGCTGATGAAACCCACTACAGATAACTCTTCTTTAAACAAAGGCAAGACTTACCTATGTCCTGGATGTGGAATGGAATTGAATGTGATGAAAAACGGGTTTACTTGCCCGATGATCGCTTCTTTAACAAGTGATAATCAGGTANNAAGAAAAAATGAGGGTTGAGGTCATGAAAATGTAAAGTGGTATCATGTTTTTTAATGGTAAAATATTTCAATCATGAAAAAAATTAAATATCGGTTCCTGAATCCGACTGATCAGCGAAGTCCCCCCAATAAGCCTAGAACAAATAATAATGTTGATCTTAAACTACCAGTAAGGAACATTATGTTGTAAAGAGAAAATATTGCAACAATTATCATAATAGTAAAAAATATATATAACATGAAAAACTTAAAAACCCTATTAATTATTGCTGGCCTTGCAATAAGTATAGCATCCTGTTCTCAACGCCAGTTTCCACCCGCATCAGAATTATTACAGGACAAACCCATGCAGGATTCAATTATGGCGAAGATCTCCAGCGATCCTCAATTGATGACGAATATGATGGATCACATGAGGAATAATGGAAATGCTATGCAAATGATGCAAAATGGACAGATGATACAGAACGGACAAATGATGCAAAACGGCCGGATGCAGAGTATGATGAATATGACAGGGGGAGACAGCACTACAGTCCGCAACATGTTTAATATGATGGTACAAAATCCAGCTATGATGAGTATGATGATGAATATGATGGCTCAAAATCCTCAATCAATGAAAATGATGCAGAATATGATGCAGCATAAGGGAATGATGGGAGGTATGGGTATGATGAATAAGTAGGTCGGTTAAAAAGAAAGTACAACATATTTGAAGTCATAGTATAAACTTATTTCAAATTGCAGTGTTCAACCTTGCCATTGCAGTTGTAATGTAAGGTTTTGGTTTTAAAATTGCAAAACGGGTGAGACTGTATCCGGCTATGTTAATTTTCTTGAACTTAAATGTCTTCCATCCTAAATCAAAAAATTATGGATCCTAATGAACAAAATAAACATGAACATGGGCAAAACAGCAATTTGGATCATTCCATGATGGATCATAGTAAAATGAACCATAGGGGCCATGACAATATCCCGATGGGAATGGCAGGGCATGACCATCATAAAATGATGATACGTGATTTCCGGAAACGCTTTTGGGTTTCCACGATAATAACGATTCCTATACTGGTTTTCTCCCCGATGATCCAGATGTTTTTTCATTATAAATGGCTGATGCCGGGCAATCCATATATTCTTTTTGCGCTTTCATCCATTGTTTATTTCTGGGGAGGCTGGCCTTTTCTGAAAGGGTTCTGGAATGAAATAAAAGCGAAAGGCCCAGTCATGNNACTTGGTGCTTCTAAAGCTTTGCAATTATTGGTAAGCATGATGCCCGCAGAAGCGCACAGGGTAAAATCTGATGGCCAGTTAGAAGATGTAAAACTGGACCAGTTAAAAAAGGATGATATCATTATGATTAAGCCGG
>PKYU01000365.1 GCA_003132765.1 Chitinophagaceae bacterium
TGATTGATTCAGATCTTAGAACTCTTAGCGAAAAAGAACTGGATAGACTGGCGGATGATTTTGCAAAAATGAAATAAAATCTATTAAATGATTTGCTTTTATAAAACAATAATCTGATCCCAAACTTTTTTAAGAACCGGAATTCCATTCGCGAGATTATTTTTCCTGGTTTTCAAAACTCTCTCTCCGGGGTAAACGATTTGGGATAATTCATCCTTTGGTACCGATTCCCGATAATCAGCTATTATGCATTCAATTGCTGTTTTTATGGAAGAATGATTCATAAGTTTGGAAATATCAATGGATATGAATACCTGCGACAAACTATATTCAGCTTCTCTTTTACTTATTTCCCAGGTTGCCATTCCACCGGATAAAATAGTTGCCAGCAAATCAAGCAATAATGACAAGCCAGCGCCTTTCCAATAACCAATTGGCAAAGGAGACTCTGATTCAAGAATCTCTTTGGGATCCCGGGAAAGTTCCCCTTTTTTATCAAAACCGCCGTNNAAGCGTTTCATTTTTCATTGCAGATAACTCCAAGGCGCCATAAGAATACTGCGACATCGCCATGTCAAGTACAATTGCTTCATCTTCAAAAGGAAGCGCTATGACCAACGGGTTGTTACCAAGCTTTGCATCCCTGGCTCCCCATGCCGGCATATTAGCAATAGTATTTGTCCATCCGATAAAAACGAATCCGCCCTTAGCGGCTTGCCAGCCATAGGTTCCGCCGCGCATCCAGTGATTTGTATTTCTTAAAGCAACACAACCGATGCCGTATTCTTTGGAAAGTTTCATAGCCCGGTTAGTAGTATGAATTGCATTGGTAATTCCCGGTCCTAGATTGCCATTCCATTGTTCTATACCGCCAAATTTATTTTCCAGTGATAGGGTTGCATTAGGATCCACATACCCTTCTTTTACATATTGAATAAATCTTGGGAAGCGGTTCACACCATGTGTGTAGATTCCGTCTAAACTGCTGTCTGTAAAAATGGAAGCGCACTCTAACGCCCGAAATTTTGTAAAACCGTATTTCAATAAAATGCCGGTAAATAATTCCTGCATTTCATCTGGAGGTATTTTAAGTATTGTTTGATTTTCCCGCATTTCTTATTTAATGAATATAATATACTTAACGAACTACATCTCCCTCAAGGTCGTAATCAAAAGCGCCGGTAATTTTTACATGTACAAAATCACCAGGTAATAGTTTTTTTTGCGAATGAACAATAACTTCATTATCTACTTNNCCCTATAAGAAATTTCCTGCTGCACTTCCATAATTTCCCGTGCCCTTTTTTCCTTTACTAAGGCTGGAATATTATCAGGTAATTTAAAGGCAGCAGTATTTTCTTCATGAGAATAGGTAAAAATGCCCACCCTGTCAAATTCAATTTTCTTCAAAAAAGTTTTCAATTCTTCGACATCATCCTGCGTTTCACCCGGGAAACCAGCAATTAGGGTAGTTCTTAAGCATATACCGGGAATCTTATATTTTATCTCACCAATAATATCTTCCATCTCTTTTCTCGTAATTTGTCTTTTCATAGCCTGCAACATTGTATTACTTGCATGTTGCAATGGCATATCAAGATAATTACAGATATTTTCCCTTTCTTTCATGGCATCAATAATTTCCATCGGGAACCTTGATGGATAAGCATAGTGTAACCGAATCCACTCCAGCCCTGGAATATCTGCTAGTGCATGGAGCAAACGGGGTAACTCCCTTTTCTTATAAATATCAAGGCCATAATAAGTTAGTTCCTGGGCGATCAGCATAATTTCTTTCACACCCATTTTAACCAGGTTCCTTGCTTCTTCAATCAAAGATTCTATAGAACGGCTTACATGTTTTCCCCTCATTAATGGAATAGCACAAAATGCACAGGTGCGGTTACAACCTTCACTAATTTTCAGATATGCATAATGGTTGGGGGTAGCTAATAATCTTTCCCCAAGTAACTCAGCTTTATAGTCTACATCAAATTTTTTCAGTAAAAAAGGCAGTTCCATCGTTCCAAAAAAGGCATCCACTTCCGGAATTTCATCTTCAAGATTTTGCCTGTACCGTTCACTAAGACATCCCGTAACATATACTTTATCCAGCTTTCCTTGTTTTTTCAATTCCACTTGTTCCAGTATTGTATTGATACTTTCTTCCTTTGCTTTATCAATAAAGCCGCAGGTATTTACTACCACAATATTATGATCCAGTTTCTTGCTTTCATGTAATACATTTATTTCGGCGGCTACCAGTTGGCCGCTCAGCACTTCACTATCCACAAGGTTCTTGCTGCAGCCCAGGGTTATAATATTTACTTTATNNTTATCCCTTTCTAGTTTTGTTTTCATTTTGTTTTGCCACTTATTACACCAGATTTACATGAATTATAAAATATTAAATTCTTATACCCCGATACTTTCAATAAGCTAATCAAATCTTTGTACCTTCAAAAAGGCTTTCCACAAATTCCTCTTTATCAAAAACCAAAAGGTCAGTGGCCTTTTCGCCAACACCAATAAATTTCACCGGTATTTTAAACTGATCTGCTATTGCCAGCNNTGGCAGTTCCATCCAGTTTGGTAATTGCGATAGCTGTAACTTCAGTTGCAGCAGTAAAATGCCTTGCCTGTTCCAGCGCGTTTTGTCCAGTGCTGCCATCAAGCACCAAAAGCACTTCATGTGGGGCTCCCTGTAGCGCCTTATTTACAGAGCGCTTGATCTTACTCAATTCATCCATCAGGTGAATTTTATTATGCAACCTTCCTGCTGTATCAATCAACACAACATCAATATTTTTAGCTATTGCACTTTGCACTGTGTCAAAAGCTACTGCGCTGGGGTCAGCGCCCATTGAATGCTTCACTATAGGCACTTTGGCTCTTTGGCTCCAGATATCCAATTGTTCCACTGCTGCAGCCCTGAAAGTATCGGCTGCTCCGAGCAAAACAGTTTTGCCGGCTAACGAAAAA
>PKYU01000622.1 GCA_003132765.1 Chitinophagaceae bacterium
TGAAAGAATAAAAGTATTGCATGAAGAATTGTATGTTTAGCATGAACTAATTTTGGGTAAATTAATATGCCTGCGCTACTTTCATAAGAAAAATATAAAAAGCGGTTTTACCCGGGCATATTCTTAAAATAAAATTTATGTGATGACATTATTAAATATTTTTGTTGTGTAATTCAATAAATTAATCGAAACTTTAAATTAGGTGGTTATGAAAAAAATATTCCTATTTATGCTTTGTCTTACTTCATTGGCAGCATTTCAGGCCAGTGCCCAGGAATACCAAACTGCCATAGGGGCAAAATTCTATGCAGGTAGTGGTTCTGTTGGGGGCATTAATATACGGCATTCGATCGCTGAGCATACCGCTCTTGAAGGCTCTCTATTATTCTTCAGTGGCGGTGTTGGCATTGAAGGACTATATCAATACCAGGGGCCTATTAACGGAGCGCCGGGATTACAATATTTTGTAGGTGGAGGTGCCCTATTGGCAATTGGTTCTGGAAGATTTAATGAAAATAGCACCGGCTTTGCACTCAGGCTTACAGGTGGTGTTGATTATAAATTTTCTGATGTGCCCATTGATGTGAGTCTTGGATTTGATCCCTTCTTCTTCTTAGTGCCAAGCACAGGTTCCAACCTTGCTTTGGGTATAGGACTGAGATATGTGCTGAAATAAAGTATTCAAAGAAAACTTATATTGTAATTATTTGTTTTTAACAGATGCGAAAAAAAATAATTTCCAGCATAGACTTTTTTTATCCTTATTTCAAAAGGTTTTTGCCATTGCAGAAGTTTCGCTATGCGGTTTGCGGAGGAAGTAATATGCTACTGGATATTACCCTTTTTTTTATAAGCTATAATTTTATTCTGCATAAGCAAATTCTTCATCTCGGTATTGTCGCTTTTCAACCATATACCGCAGCCCTTTGGATGGCATTTTGCATTAGTTTTCCAACAGGGTTCTTATTGTCAAAATATATTGTTTTCAACTCATCCCATCTTCGGGGAACAGTTCAGCTCTTCCGGTATATGGTAATTGTTGCCATAAATCTTCTTCTCAATTATATCATTCTAAAATTCCTTGTCGAAAAAGTTCATTTTTATCCAACAATAGCCCGCGCATTTACTACCTGCGTAGTGGTAACCTTTAGTTNNCTTTCAAGACTTCCGGTTCTATTCTTACAGGGAATGAAGTATTATAACCAAACATTCAGTTGCTGCACTTTTTTCCTCAATTAAATACCTGATTGCCAAAAATGTAGTATTCAAAAAGGCTGTTTTTAAATCAACCTGCCATTTTTTCACTTTTATTGTATTGGCATAAACATTGTCATTCATACTTCAATAAAACTTAAAAATCATGGCAAAAATTATAGGGATAGATTTAGGTACAACAAATAGCTGCGTGGCGGTTATGGAAGGGAATGAGCCCGTTGTAATTGCAAACGATGAAGGTCGCAGGACAACTCCCTCGGTTGTAGCCTTTCTGAAAAACGGAGAACGTAAAGTTGGCGATCCCGCCAAGAGGCAGGCGATAACCAATCCAATTAATACCATTATGAGCGTAAAGAGATTTATGGGTCATAAATGGGATGAGGTTACCAATGAAGCGGGGCATTGGAGCTACAAAGTTGTAAAAGGGGATAACAATACGGTTCGTATTGACATAGATGGCAGGCAATATTCGCCGCAGGAAATTTCAGCGATGATACTGCAGAAAATGAAAAAAACGCCTGAAGATTACCTGGGACAGGAAGTCAATGAGGCAGTTATCACTGTGCCGGCATATTTTAATGATGCACAAAGACAGGCAACCAAAGAAGCCGGAGAAATTGCAGGTTTGAATGTCCGTCGTATAATAAATGAACCTACAGCTGCTGCACTCGCCTATGGATTGGATAAAAAGAGTATTGACCAAAAAATTGCAGTATTCGATCTTGGTGGGGGCACATTCGATATTTCCATACTCGAACTTGGTGATGGCGTGTTTGAAGTAAAATCAACAAATGGAGATACTCACCTTGGTGGTGACGATTTTGATAAAGTAATCATGGATTGGCTGGCTGCTGAATTTAAGAAAGATGAAGCCATTGATTTGCATAAAGACCCCATGAGCTGGCAGCGCTTGAAAGAAGCTTCGGAAAAGGCAAAAATTGAATTATCATCTTCAAGTGAAACAGAAATTAATCTTCCTTACATTACAGCAGTTGATGGAGTTCCAAAACACCTGGTAAAAAAACTTACGAGGGCTCATTTTGAAAAGCTGGCGGACGATCTTTTTGCAAGGTGTTTAAAACCTTGCGAAGCTGCCATAAATGATGCAAATCTTAAAGTTTCGGATATTAACGAAGTGATCCTGGTAGGAGGATCTACAAGAATTCCAAGAGTTCAGGATATGGTGGAGAAATTCTTTGGAAGAAAACCAAATAAAGGAGTAAATCCTGACGAAGTGGTTGCAATTGGAGCTGCTATTCAGGGTGGCGTGTTGACGGGTGAAGTTAAAGACGTTTTACTTCTTGACGTAACCCCTCTTTCACTGGGAATTGAAACCATGGGAGGAGTAATGACAAGGTTGATTGAAAGCAACACGACAATTCCGACCAAAAAAATGGAAACATTCTCTACGGCAAGTGATAGCCAACCGGGAGTTCAGATACATGTATTACAAGGTGAAAGACCAATGGCATCTATGAATAAAAGCCTCGGAACCTTTAACCTGGATGGTATTCCGCCTGCACCGAGGGGAGTACCACAGATTGAAGTGACTTTCGATATAGACGCAAATGGTATTTTGAACGTTTCAGCGAAAGATAAAGGCACCGGCAAATCCCATAA
>PKYU01000122.1:0-19351 GCA_003132765.1 Chitinophagaceae bacterium
AATATCAGCTTTATATTTTTTTAGGATAGCATTAATTTTGATATTAAACCAGAAATACAATTTTGAAGGACCTTCACCTTTAAACCCTGTTGCTGCATGAATAATGTTATCAGCGAATCCAAACAATTCGGATGGTTTCTCCCCTGAAATCAGAATGAAAGTGTGACCAGGATGTAATTTTATTATCCTACTAAATGTTTCTATTATGAAAATCTCATTGTCACCCGGGCTATTGCCATTTTTCATTATTGTATTAACTGCAATTACCATTCGGGAAATTAAATTAAAAAGCCTTTTTAAAGACTGGTAAAGCGGCGTGGTTTTTTATTGAATGTAATCTGCAAAGTCAAACATTATTTGAGCACCTTCAATTTTACTGTTTCGATACGGGTTTCGCTTACACTTAAAATATCAAACTGATGCNNGAATGGATTCATAATTGCTAATAATATATCCCGATAAGGTTTCCGTTTCTTCAATCTTTCTGAACGTCATTTTATATTTATCTGTCAGATAATCCAATTCAAGCCTTCCGCTTAATATATACTCATTAGCTGCAATTTGTTTATCTACGAATTCTTCGCTGGTATCGTATTCATCATTGATTTCACCAAAAATTTCTTCCAGCAGATCTTCCATTGTTACAATACCGGAAGTGCCACCAAATTCATCGATAACCCAGGCGATACTTTTTCGCTCTTTGCTGAACTTATTAATCAGATCCGTAGCGCTCATGCTTTCCGGAATAGTTGGAATAGGTAAAATTATGGATCGGAGATCCTGTGGTCTTTTGAACAAATCCAACTGGTGAATGTATCCCTGTATATTATCAATATTTCCTTCGTATACAACAAGTTTGCTAAGCTTGGTTTCTATAAACTTATTTTTCACTTCCTCTATAGAAGAATTGATATCTATTCCTACAATTTCTTTCCTGGGAATCAGGCATTCCCTGGCTTTCACTTCTGACAAGCTCAATACATTTTCGAACAATTCATTATTCATTTCCACATTTTCTTCTTCATCATTCGTTTTGCTTTGCTGAATAAAATGTTCCAGGTCAACTTTTGTAAACGCTTCGCTCTTATTTTTGATTTTTACATTGAAAATATATTTAAGCATCCATTCAGCGATATTNNTATTACGAAAAAGGAGGCAATCCAAGCGAAGAGGGAATAAAAAAATTTTACGATGAAAGTGATAATGACACTTCCGGTTATGGAATTGCCGGTTGCCCGAAAAAAGGCTTTAAAAATAAATTCAAAAAAAAGCAATAAGGAGGTTGAGATAACTGTCTCTGCAAAAAGTTTCAGGAAAGGGTTGTCAATTTTCCAATAAATCCATACACTGTCAAGAACGCTGCTCCAAAGCAGTCCATAAATAACCAGCAAAATATTGAATGCAACCAGCGTCGTGCCGATAAACCGGGCAGGTTTTTCCATGAAGGCAGACCAGGTTTTACCGGCATAACTACCCTGTTTTTTTCTTAACTCAATAGAAAGCTTGCTGACAGATATGAAGGTAATTTCAATTCCTGCAAAAAAACCAATGAGCAACAGCGAGGTAAAAATTGCTATAAGCGACATCCAGTCCATATTTCAAAAATATAACATTGCAGGTGAACAACCGGCAAATTTAATCCGCTGTGAGAAATGCTGAAACGATGTTTTGTGCTTCGTGGCATGCTTTATCGAAATCCTGGTTGATTATTACATTTTCGAAATGATCTTTAAATGTCATTTCAAATGAAGATTTATTGACGCGGGCCTCAAGCGAGTCTTCCGTTTCTGAACCTCGTCCTTTTAATCTTTTTCTCAATTCTTTGGATGAAGGTGCCTGTATAAAAATGGATATTGTATTTACAGGATATTGTTGTTGAACATGAATAGCGCCTTGTACATCTATATCAAGTATTGGGATTTTCTTTTCAGACCATATACGTTCAATTTCCAATTTTAGTGTACCATAATATTTTCCTTCATAAACCATTTCCCATTCTAAAAATTCTTTATTATGAATTTTCTCTTCGAAATCCATTTCTGAAAAAAAATAATAATCTATCCCATCTCTCTCATTTTCGCGTGGCTTTCTTGTGGTTGCGGAAACAGAAAAAATAAGTTGCGGAAATTTTGCCAGAAGATACTTTACGATTGAGGTTTTTCCTGAACCGGAGGGAGCTGTTACCAGAATGATCTTATTATATTTCTTACTCATTTAATTTGCTGGCCGGTTTTTTTTTATTTATAAATCATCTGCGGGGCTCTGTTTATTAACGATTATTTATGCAGCTGCATATTATTTTCTCACAATGTCAGCGCCTAATTTTATTAACCTTTCATCAATATTCTGATACCCTCTGTCTATCTGTTCTATATTTTGAATAACACTCTTGCCTTCTGCACTTAATGCGGCAATCAGCAAGGCAACACCTGCTCTAATATCCGGACTGCTCATCTGTATTCCCCTTAAAGGAGTTTTTCTTTCAAGACCAATAACCACAGCTCTATGGGGATCGCACAATACAATATGTGCGCCCATTTCAATAATTTTATCAACGAAAAACAACCTGCTTTCAAACATTTTTTGATGCACCAGCACACTACCTTTCGCCTGCGTAGCTACTACTAAAATGATGCTAAGCAGATCTGGCGTAAATCCAGGCCACGGGTGATCAGAAATGGTCAGTACAGAGCCATCCATAAATGTCTGGATACGGTAAATCTCCTGCTCAGGAATATGAATATCATCACCAACAAAATTCATTTTTATACCTAATTGCTGAAATCTTTCAGGTATCACACCTAAATGACTGATCCCTGAATTTTTAATGGTGACTTTACTTTGTGTCATTGCTGCAAGTCCTATGAAAGAGCCAACTTCAATCATATCGGGAAGAATTCGATGAGAGGTTCCGGATAACTCCTCAACTCCATTTATAATCAACTTATTGCTGCCTATCCCTGAAATTTTTGCCCCCATTTCATTCAGCATATTACATAGTTGTTGAATATATGGCTCACAGGCTGCATTATAAATGGTTGTGATGCCAGAGGCTAAAACGGCAGCCATAATAATGTTAGCTGTGCCTGTTACACTTGGTTCATCAAGGACCATATAGGTTCCTTTAAGTTGCTCGGTTTCCAACAGGAAAAAAGATTCATCTGCATAATAGTCAAACCTGGCGCCCATTTTTTGAAATCCAATAATATGCGTATCCAGCCTTCTGCGGCCTATTTTATCACCTCCTGGTTTAGGGATATACGCTTTTTTAAACCTTGCGAGCATAGGACCCGCCAGCATTACACTGCCGCGTAAACGACCAGTCATTTTTTTGAAAACAGGGGAAGCCAGGTATTCGGTGTCCACCGACGCTGCCTCAAATGTGCAGGTATTACGGTCTATCCTCTCAATCTTTACACCCAATCCTTCAAGTAATTCAATCTGAAGATTTACATCAATAATATCGGGAATATTAGAAATGGTAACTTTTTTACTGGTAAGCATTACCGCAGAGATAACCTGCAGCGCTTCATTCTTGGCACCTTGAGGGGTTATTTCCCCTTTTAATTTTTTTCCTCCATTAACTTCAAATATGCCCATCACAAATTATTTCACAGAAAAAACAAAAATAAAACCCCGGCAGAAAATAAAAGCCGGGGTTGCAAACTTATTTTTAATTCAATAAAAGGATTAATATCTTTTTTTAGGATACTTGCTTCTACCGGAGCTTCTGTTATCCCTTCCCTGGTTGTCTCTTCCCTGGTTGTCTCTTCCCTGGTTGCGGCTTCTGCCACCATAGTTTTTGCGATATTTCCCAACATTACTGATAAATTCTTCCCTGTTATTATCTACCCTGTGCTTAACAAAAGGTTTGTTATTAAATTCTAATTCTCCTTTGGTTATCGAACTGAGTTCTGTTTGAATATTATCATCATGCACCAATTCTTTATGCCAATTGCTGTAGGTTAATTTCATATAATAAGCTATGGAATTCGCAAAGCCCTGGCGCTTTTCAGGATCTTCTTCCTTTAGTGCCTTATCAATAACTATTTCAATATTTTTTCCCAAGTGGTTATATCTCGGGTATCGCTTAGGATAAGAAAGAATTTGAGGCCTGGCTTTTAATGTTTCGCGGGTAGGTATCGGATAAGGACTGTCAACATCGAGCTTGAAGTCACTGATCAAAAAAAGGTGGTCCCACAATTTATGCCTGAAATCCTCCACGTTTTTCAGGTGGGGATTTAAGAAACCCATTAATTCAATAAGGGCGTAAGCATTCTTTTGACGTTTTTCCCTGTCTTCTAAAGTTAAAACGTATTCCACCATCTTTTGTATGTGGCGACCGTATTCTCTAATTGTAAGGTGATTACGGGTAGTATTGTATTCCATATTCTCAACATTTTCCATACGCAAATGTATTATTTTAAATTTTAGGCTGCAAGGAACACTTTGTTAAGCTATTTATTTTGGCTCAGAACTTTGGATCTTTTAAAAAAAATCGTAAACACACTAGGAAGGCCATTAATGATCCAAAAGTGTCAGCAGCCCAGTCGAGCAAATCGTAATCCCTGCCGGGAATATAAAAACGTTGAATAAATTCAATCATTAATCCAAAGATGCTGGAAACCAATGCGATCTTAATAAAATAATGCAGACGCTTCGTTCGCGAAAAA
Source organism: Chitinophagaceae bacterium (assembly GCA_003132765.1). GTDB lineage: Bacteria > Bacteroidota > Bacteroidia > Chitinophagales > Chitinophagaceae > Ginsengibacter. The sequence continues at coordinate 4,674 of PKYU01000122.1, forward strand.
TCTGACTTGTTAATGGGCCAGCAAAACAAAAAGGTGAGCCCTCCAAACAAGCCGGCATGTACCCATTTATCAAAAAAATAAATATTATCTAGCCATCCGATTTTAGGCACATCATTCCCCGGCATACAGGTAAGTAAAAGAACAATAAAAAACCAGGCTATTCCTGGTAGAAATTTTCTTACAGATATTCTTTGCATTAGTCTTGATAAATAAATCAGTTTACTACTTTCCGGTAAGCATCTGCATCCATGAGATTCTTTACATCTTCAGGATTATCCACTTTCATTTTAATCATCCATCCTTCGCCATATGGGTCGGAATTCACTTTTTCGGGCGCTGAGTCAAGGTTTGGGTTCACTTCAGTAATAATACCGGAAACCGGAAGAAATAAATCACTCACTGTTTTTACAGCCTCTACAGTGCCAAAGACCGTTTCTGCGGCAAGCGGTTTGCCCTTGGTTTCTATTTCTACATAAACGATGTCTCCCAGTTCATGTTGAGCAAAATCTGTAATGCCGACAGTCGCAATATCTCCTTCAATTAATACCCATTCATGATCTTTGGTATAACGAATATTTTCAGGAAAGTTCATAGTTATTATTTAAGTAATGGTAATAAAATGCTGCGCAATTTAATATTTTCCGGTTAATGAGCCACTTTAGCTCCGTTTATTTAATAATTATTAAAGGTCTCCGAAAGTATGCTCAATATCTTCAAAATAAAGTAAAATATGATCCTTTAGAAAGTTTTCCTGTTCCAGCATACTGTATGCCGGCAAGGGCTTAAGTTGCTCAAAATGAGGCCAGCCTTCCCTATCATGCCCGGCCAATTTATAATAACCGCTTTGGGAAAGTAGCGAACAAACAGCAACATGCATTAGCTCTTGTTTCTGTTCTTTCGTAAATTTTTTTTTGAGATTTCTTACCTCTTGTATTCCAATCAGAAACAGAATAGCTTCTACATCAGGCTTTTTGCCGAATTTGCCAACAAACTTTTCTTCCAGCTTCCACCATCTTGCCTGAAGATCGTCATTTACATGAATCATGACACGAAAATAAACCAAAAATTATTCCTCATTTTCTCGAGGATCTAATTGAAATCAAAAAATAATTGATGAAGCAAGTCTCTTTATATTTGCCCACATAACAGGAATTAAGACTAATCATTATGTTACAGGTAAATGTTATCAGGAACAAGAAGGAAGATGTTATTGAACGGCTTGCATTAAAAAATTATACAGATATTAATGTAATAGATCACATAATTGAACTGGATGATTCAAGAAAAAAGCTGCAGTTTGAAATTGACGAAACTCAATCAAAAATAAATGCTTCTTCTAAAGAAATAGGCCAATTAATGGCTGCCGGTAAAAAGGAACTTGCAGATACAAAAAAGGGGGAAGTAGGTTCCTTAAAATCACTTTTGCAACCTGTCAATGAAAAATTATCAGCCATTGAAAACGAGCTACATGATGAACTAATAAAATTGCCTAACCTGCCTCATACTTCTGTTCCTAAAGGAAAAACGCCGGAAGAAAATGAAATAGTTAGAGAAGGCGGGAAAAAAAAACCGCTTCAAAAGGATGCTATACCGCACTGGGACCTTGCAAAAAAGTATGATCTCATCAATTTTGAATTAGGGAATAAAGTTACCGGAAGCGGTTTCCCTTTTTACAAGAATAAAGGTGCAAAACTTCAGCGTGCGCTGATTCAATATTTTCTGGATTATAACACTTCAGCAGGATATACCGAATACCAGCCTCCATTATTGGTTAATGAAGAGAGCGCCTATGGCACTGGCCAGTTGCCGGATAAAGAAGGACAAATGTATTTTTCCGGAGCTGATAATTTTTACCTGATACCCACTGCAGAAGTGCCGTTAACCAATATTTATCGTAATGACATAATAAAGGAAACCGAATTACCAATAAGGCTTACGGCTTATACGCCATGCTTCCGCCGGGAGGCAGGTAGTTACGGCAAAGATGTTCGGGGTTTAAACAGACTACACCAGTTTGACAAAGTAGAAATCGTTCAAATGGTACACCCCGAAAAAAGCTATGGGGTTTTGGAGGAGATGGTGATTCATGTGGAAAGGCTATTACAAAGCCTTGAATTACCTTATAGAATTCTGCGTTTATGCGGCGGAGATATGAGCTTTGCTTCTGCGCTTACTTATGACTTTGAGGTTTTCAGCGCTGCGCAGGAAAAATGGCTTGAAGTAAGCTCTGTAAGCAATTTTGAATCTTTTCAAAGTAACCGGATGAAAATTCGATTTAAACCTGCACAAGCTCCAGGCGGCAATGCAGATGGCAAAACCCAGCTTGTTCATACCCTGAATGGCTCCTCATTAGCATTACCCAGAATCGTTGCTGCTTTGCTCGAAAACAATCAAAATACTGATGGGATACATTTACCAAAAGCATTGCAAAGTTATTTTGGTAAAGCAAAAATTTATTGACCACTAATATTCCTTTTATTTTCGGGCTTGCAATTGGATAATTGAAACCGGAAATCCTTAAAAATAGCAAATAAAAATACTTTTGGTCGGAATGGATATTTATTCCCGATAGGCTTATCAATAATTTCATAATTGCTGGTATCCAATAGACTTTTTATTATGACTTAAATCATATATTCCATTGAAGAATATCATCTTTTGAAACTGAGATAGATGATACTTTGTTGGCTGAATTTATAATTAGTTTATAGCTCATTAATAAACTCATTCTAACAAAATATCAGTAAGATCATGAATGATATCACCAAGCCAATTGACCTGACTACACATGCGGAAGGAACAGGTCCCAAGAGATTCCAAAGACCTGTTTATATTGATTTCATGCCTCCCTGCAATAGCGCTTGTCCGGCTGGAGAAAATATCNNTGCACAGGAAGGAAATTATTTTGAAGCTTTTCAAACACTCGTCGAAGACAATCCTTTCCCGGCTATTATGGGACGGGTTTGCGTAAAACCCTGTGAAACGGGTTGTAACCGGACTCATATCGACACAACTGTAAGCATCCATGCTGTTGAACGATATATTGGGGATCAGGCAATCCGGGAAAAGTGGCCCATTCAGTTTGTATCTGATTCCAGCGGGAAAAGGGTCCTGGTAATTGGTTCAGGTCCATCAGGCTTGTCAGCTGCATATCATTTGGTGCGCATGGGCCACACCGTAGAGATTTATGAAGCAGGAAGTCACCCGGGAGGTCTTTTGTGGTCCGGAATTCCCGATTATCGTTTGCCAAAAGAGATTCTTGATGCAGAGGTGGACCGTCTCCTTAGATTAGGCATAAAAATTAAGCTGAATCATAAGGTGATTGACATATTAATGGAAAAGAAAGTTGGCAACTTTGATGCGGTGTACCTTGCTATTGGGGCGCAATTAATACGAAGAGNNTGATAATTCTGTTTTAATCAAAGATGCCTTTTCCTTTTTTAAGGACGCCAAATCAATTACCTCACAATATCAAGGAAAGAAGGTTGTGGTATATGGTGGTGGTAAGCTGGCCTTATACCTTTCCCGGATTATCCGTAGGCTGAACTCAGAAGCAATCGTATATTTTGCCGGAGACCAAAAAATGATGCCTGCCTACGATTATGAAACGGAAGATGCTATGGCAGAAGGTGTAGAAGTTCGTCTTTTACGTCGAATAACACAGATAAAAAATAAATCCTTTACCCTCGAGAAGCTGAAAGTTGAAAAGGGTAAAGCTGTTGGTACCAATGAATTTGAAACGATTGATGGCGATGTGCTGATTATAGCCAACCGCCAGGAAGCCGATTCGGGTTTTCTTCGCTCTGTTTCAGGAGTTGTAATCAATGATGATGGCACAATTACAATCGATGCACAGAGAATGACGGGATATGAAGGAATTTTTGCCGGTGGTGATATGCTGCCGGGAGAAAACAGGAGTTCCACGATAGCTATTGGTCATGGTAAAAAGGCAGCAAAATATATAAATGGATACCTGATGAATAGCCCGTTCATTAAACTCGAAAAACATCCAACTGCCAGTTATCGAAAATTGCATATGTGGTATAAGACTGAAGCTCCGCAAAAGGAACAGGAGAAGCAGGCGCCTGTTGAAGCAGTTAAAAATTTTGATGAAATAGTTGCAGGATTATCTGAACCGGAAGCAAGATTCGAAGCCCAGCGCTGCCTGAGTTGCGGCAATTGTTTTGAATGTGATGGATGCTTCGGAGCCTGCCCAGAAGATGCTATTATTAAATTAGGTGTAGGTAACAGATATAAGTTTAATTATAATGCCTGTACTGGTTGTGCTGTTTGTTACGAGCAATGCCCCTGTCACGCTATTGAAATGATTCCAGAACCTGTTAATCCAATTAATGATGTCAAAAAGTAAAAATATGATCTCAACGATCGATGGAAATGAAGCAGCTGCTTATGTTGCTTACAGGGTAAATGAAGTTTGCGCGATTTATCCGATAACCCGTTCTTCTTCAATGGCTGAATTGGCAGATGAATGGGCTTCAAAAGGAATTAAGAATATATGGGGAAATATTCCCGTAGTAATGGAAATGCAAAGTGAAGGTGGGGCAGCTGGTACGGTACACGGAGCCTTGCAGACAGGTTCACTTACAACAACCTTTACGGCTTCTCAGGGATTAATGCTGATGCTGCCCAACATGTATAAAATTGCCGGCGAGCTTACACCAGCTGTATTTCATGTAGCATCGCGTTCATTGGCAACACAGGCGCTTTCTATTTTTGGTGATCACCAGGATGTAATGGCGGCAAGAACTACAGGATTTTCGCTTTTGAGTTCAGCAAGCGTGCAGGAAGCACACGATTTTGCATTGTTAGCCCAGGTTGCAACTTTGAAATCAAGGATTCCGATTGTACATTTTTTTGATGGCTTCCGTACTTCCCATGAAGTGAATAAGTTGGAACTTCTTAGTGATGACCAAATCAAATCAATAGTTCCAGATGAACTGGTTACGGCCCATCGTAATCGGGCATTAAATCCTGAAAATCCTTTCATAAGAGGCACAGCCCAAAACCCGGATGTATACTTCCAGGGTAGGGAAACCGTAAATTCATTTTACAATAAGATGCCCGGTATTATGGAAGAAGTGATGAATGATTTTGAAAAGCTGACAGGAAGAAAATATGAGCTCTTTCAATACACAGGGGTTGGTGATGCAGAAAATCTTATAATAATTATGGGATCCGGCGGGGAGACTGTTGCGGAAACAGTGAACGCTTTGAATGATGCAGGAGAAAAAACCGGGGTTATACAAGTTCGTTTATACCGCCCATTTAGTCTTGATCATTTTATTAATTCATTACCCAAATCAGTAAAATCAATAGCTGTTCTGGACAGGACCAAAGAATCAGGTGCTGCAGGAGAACCTATGTACCAGGATGTAATGTCAACCATGGTAGAAGCATTACAAATGGGGAAACTAAAAAAATTACCCAATATTGTCGGAGGACGTTATGGTCTTTCCTCTAAAGAGTTTACGCCGGCAATGGTAAAAGGGGTTTTCGATGAATTAAAAAAGAAACAACCAAAAAATAGTTTTACTATAGGGATTAATGATGATGTAACATTCACAAGCCTTGATTACGATCCTGCATACAAATTAGATGAATTCGGGTGGAGGCAGGGTTTATTTTTCGGTTTAGGTGCCGATGGCACCGTTGGCGCTAACAAGAATACAATTAAAATTATTGGGGAAAATACAGATCTCTACGCACAAGGCTATTTTGTTTACGATTCAAAGAAATCGGGTGCAAAAACTGTTTCGCATTTGCGCTTTGGCCCTAAACCAATCAGGGCGCCTTATTTAATTTCAAAAGCAGATTTTATTGCCTGTCACCAGTTCAACTTTATTGAAAAAGTAGAAAAGCTGGAATTTGCCAAAGAGGGCGCTACATTCTTAATAAACAGTCCTTATAACAAAGATGAAGTTTGGGGTAAACTAACAGGTCAGATTCAGAAAATGATGATTGATAAAAAATTAAAAGTATATGCTATAGATGCTACGACAGTAGCCAGAGATAACGGTATGGGTAACCGAATCAATACCATTATGCAGACCTGTTATTTTGCTTTATCTGGGGTATTGCCAAGAGAAGAAGCCATTGAAAAAATAAAAAAAGCCATTGAAAAAACATATTTCAAAAAGGGTAAAAGAGTAATTGAACAGAACTTTAAGGCCGTGGACGCAACCCTGGAAAATCTTTTTGAAGTAGGAATTCCAAAAAAAGTTTCTTCTGAAGATTATAGCACACTAACTGTATCCGACAAAGCGCCTGATTTTGTAAAGCAGGTAACAGCAATGATGATGGCAGGACATGGCGATGATTTACCAGTTAGCATGCTTCCTATAGATGGCACTTACCCCAGCGCCACCACGCAGTGGGAAAAAAGAAACGTATCGGACCTTGTACCATTGTGGGAACCGGAAATTTGTATTCAATGCGGCAACTGCTCTTATGTATGCCCTCATAGCGTAATAAGAGCAAAGTTTTTTCACAAAGATTATCTGAAAAAAGCGCCACAGGAATTTAAATCAACGCCTATTAATGCAAGAGGTTTCCCTGAAACACAATATTCACTGCAGGTATATTTAGAAGATTGCACAGGGTGTAACCTTTGCGTGGAAGCCTGCCCGGCAACCGATCCCGAAGACCGGTCACGCAAGGCCATTAACATGGTAGAGAAAGAACCTATTTTGAAAAAAGAACAAAAAAATATTGAATTCTTCGAAAGCCTGACATGGAATGACCGCTCAAAGATTGATTTCTCTACTGTTCATGGTGCTCAGTTCCTGGAACCTTTATTTGAATTTTCGGGAGCCTGCGCCGGCTGTGGCGAAACTCCTTATCTGAAATTGTTATCTCAATTATTTGGAGAAAGGTTATTAATAGCTAATGCAACAGGTTGCTCCTCCATTTATGGAGGAAATCTACCTACCACGCCGTGGTCTGTGAATAAAGAGGGCAGGGGGCCGGCATGGTCCAATTCGCTGTTTGAAGATAATGCTGAGTTTGGGCTGGGTATGCGAATAACCGCTGACAAGCAATTGGATGTGGCAACGCAATTGCTCTCCGAAATGAAAAATGAAATAGGAGAAGAAATTGTCNNAAAGAAATATTGGAGGCGAAACAAATCCAGGAATCTGATCTGGCACTACAGCGGTTAAGGGTGCAGCAATTAAAAGAGAAATTAAAGACAATAAATTCTTCTTCAGCAAGGCATCTGCTCTCATTTTCCGATCAGTTGGTTCGCAGAAGTGTTTGGTTGGTCGGAGGAGATGGCTGGGCTTATGACATTGGTTATGGTGGTTTAGACCACACATTAGCAAGCGGAAGAAATATTAATATTCTCGTATTAGATACAGAAGTTTATTCTAACACAGGCGGGCAATCCTCCAAAGCAACTCCTACTGCAGCGACAGCAAAATTTGCTGCAGGTGGCAAGTCCGGAGGAAAAAAAGATCTTGCTTTGCAGGCAATGTCTTACGGCAATGTATATGTGGCGCGAGTGGCATTCGGTGCCAATCCACAACAAACGTTACTGGCTATGCGTGAAGCAGAAGCTTATGATGGTCCTTCTATAATTTTGGCTTACAGCCATTGCATCGCTCATGGATATGATTTGAAATATGGATTGGATCAGCAAAGCAAAGCTGTAAAAAGCGGCCACTGGCCATTAATGAGGTATAATCCTGCACTGAGAAAGAAGAACGAAAACCCATTTGTACTTGATTCTCCAAGGCCAACGATCCCCTTAAAAGAATATGCTTACAATGAGTTGCGGTATAAAGTATTAACTATTACCAAACCGGAAGAAGCAGAAGTGCTAATGAAACATGCACAGGACCTTGTAAACCTTAAGTGGAAAACATATGAAGAAATGGCCATAAAAAAAGCAATTGATTTTGTTCCGGTAGCCTGATGGTAATAGCTATATGGTATTATGTTCCAATAACTTAAAAAATAAATAGTCATGAAACTGAAAACAACTTACATGGGGTTACCATTAAATTCCCCAATCGTTGTCTCCGCCTGTACCTTATCACAGCAAATGGATAATATCGTAAGGATGGAGGATAACGGAGCAGGAGCAGTAGTATTGTTTTCCTTATTTGAAGAACAAATCCGGAAAGAAGAAATAAAATTTAAGAAAGTAATCGCCGAAACAACGTATGCTTTCCCCGAAGCATTGGACTTCTTCCCTGATGTTGACGATTTTAATGTTGGCGTTGATGAATACTTTGAAAAGATTCGTATCGCAAAGGAAAGAGTGGATATCCCTATAATCGGCAGCTTAAATGGTATAACTACAGAAGGGTGGATTGACTATTCCAAACAAATTGAAAGTGCCGGTGCAGACGGCATTGAAATCAATATTTTTTTTATTCCGGGCGACATAACCATTTCTTCTTCTGAAGTGGAACACCGTTATCTCAATATCATTAATGCCATCAGGCATGCTGTTAAAATACCGGTAGCCATTAAGCTGAATCCTTATTTCAGTTCAATGGGAAATATGTCGTTGCGGATGAAAAACGTAGGCGCTGACGCCTTGGTATTATTTAATCGTTTCTATCAACCTGATTTTGACATAAATGAAATGATTATTAAAACGGATTTGAATTATAGTGAATCAAGTGAGATAAGGCTTCCTTTATTATGGATTGGTTTATTATACGGAAAAGCAGATTTGTCATTAGCTGCAACCACCGGCGTTCAAAGTGCGGTAGAAGTAATCAAGTATATCCTTGCCGGAGCTGATGTAGTAATGACTGCTTCCTCCTTATACAAAAATGGCATTTCTTATTTAAAAACCATGAATAAGGAATTGCAGGACTGGATGTATGCGATGGGCTTTGATGACCTGAATTCATTTAAAGGAAGTATGAGCCAGAAAAATATTTCTGATCCTACTGCATATGAGAGGGCAAACTATATTAAAATTCTGGAAGGAGTAAAGTAATATCTTTTTAATTCCTTAAACTCCAAACTGCTTTAGATGATGATCTAAATGTTTCCAGGTGCCTTTACTCCATTGTTCCTTCGTCAATTTTCCAAAGAAAGGATGCGGTTCATCTGACATATTTGTTTCAGAAAAGGATTGGATCAATTGAATCAGATGTTGTTTTTCTTTTTCAAAATCCTTTTGCTCTGCAATGATAAATGATTTGTCTGTTGGCAGGTCATGTTTGAAAGGCTGATCATTGTACAATTGCTTTTTAAATAAAGGGCCTATCAAACGGAAAAATAAATTCCCCTTAAGTTTATGTTCTCCCACAGCCACACCAAGTGGTTTCTGGCGTGAGCCAGCATTTGCGCTACATTCATTTTACTCCAAAGGGCTTTTGTTTCGGGGGTTAAAGTATTGATACGATCAATGATCTCCTTTTTCACTGATGGTTCAAATAAATTTTTTAGTTCCATAGTATTTTATTTATCGAAGTAAGATCGTATTTTATTTTGTAAATAGAAAAGCCCGGGATGACATTCATTCCCGGCTTTCTACTCATATCAAAATTCTATTTCCGCGGATTCTCTATCTCAGCCTGCGCAGCAGCTAACCTTGCTATCGGCACCCGGAAAGGAGAACAACTTACATAGTTCATTCCAATGCGGTGACAGAATTTTACACTTTCGGCATCACCGCCATGTTCTCCGCAAATACCCACTTTAAGATTGGGTTTTGTTTTACGGCCTCTTTCGGTTCCTAATTTTATCAGTTCACCTACCCCATCCTGGTCAATGGTTTGAAATGGGTCATCTTTAAGAATTTTTAGGTCAAGATAATTGGGTAAAAATCCACCAATATCATCCCTGCTGAATCCAAAGCTCATCTGGGTAAGATCATTCGTACCAAAGCTGAAGAAGTCTGCAACCTCGGCCATTCTATCGGCCCTTAAAGCTGCCCTTGGTATTTCTATCATCGTTCCATACAGGTAAGGTATCTTCTTCATTTTAGTTTTTTCGCATACTTCTTTATATACCCTATCCACAATTTTTTNNGGTTACCGGAATCATTATTTCGGGGAAGGCTTTTTTACCTGATTTAATTAATTCAGCCGTTGATTCGAATATAGCCCTTATCTGCATTTCTGTTATTTCAGGATAACTAACGCCCAGGCGTACACCGCGATGTCCCAGCATAGGGTTGTTTTCATGTAATGCCAGTACCCTTCTTCTTAATATGCTCATGCTGATACCCAGTTCTTTGCTAAGTTGGAGCAATTTATCCTTATCGTGCGGTACAAATTCATGCAATGGAGGATCCAGTAAACGAATAGTTACCGGGTAGCCATTCATTATGGTAAGGGTATTTTTGATATCTTTTTTTACATGTATGGCCAGTTCTGTCAGCGCTTCTTTTCTTTCGTTGATAGTTTTACTTACTATCATTTTGCGTAGCAGAAATAATGGTTGCTCGCTTCCCTGTCCATAAAACATATGCTCCGTGCGGAATAACCCGATTCCTTCAGCGCCGAATTTCAATCCCTGTGCTGCATCTCCGGGAGTTTCTGCATTGGCCCGTACGCCCATCACTTTTATTTTATCTACCAGCTTCATCAGGTTGTTATAAGCCAGGTTTTTATCAAGGTTAATAGCCACAAGGGGTAAACTTCCTTCATATACCAAACCCTTGGTACCATTCAATGTAAGCCAGTCACCTTCTTTGATGATAACACCACCCTTTGCATAAAACGTTTTGCTTTCATGATGTATTTCTATATCTCCACAACCAACGATACAACATTTACCCCATCCTCTTGCCACCAATGCAGCATGTGAGGTCATGCCACCCTTGGTAGTTAAGATAGCTTCAGCCTTATGCATACCATCCACATCTTCCGGCGAAGTTTCTTCTCTTACCAGGATTACCTTTTCACCCTTATGTGCCCATTCTACTGCCTCATTGGATGAGAATACAACACGGCCTTTGGCACCACCCGGACCTGCCGGCAAGCCCTTGGCAATAACAGTATTCATGAGTTCAGCTTTGGGATCGAGCATCGGTAATAATAGTTCCACTAATTGATTTGGGGCTACCCTGCTAACAGCAGTCTTCGCATCTATTAGTTTTTCAGCATACATTTCTGTTGCCATCCTCACTGCTGCAATACCATTTCTTTTTCCTACCCGGCATTGTAGCATATATAATGTTCCTTTCTCAATGGTGAATTCTATATCCTGCATGTCTTTGTAATGCTGCTCCAATCCTTTTTGGTAGTTGTATAATTCTTTATACAGCACAGGCATAGTTTTTTCCAACGTTTTGAACTGCTTGCTTTGGGCATTTTTTGAATATTCATTTACAGGTGCCGGAGTCCTGGTACCAGCTACCACATCTTCGCCTTGTGCATTCACGAGGTATTCGCCATAAAATTTATTTTCACCGGTACCGGGGTTCCTGGTGAAGCCTACACCGGTACAACTATCATTGCCCATGTTTCCAAATACCATGGCCTGAACGTTTACGGCAGTTCCCCATTCATCAGGTATCTTTTCAATGCGCCTGTACTCTACAGCTCTTTTTCCATTCCAACTGCTGAAGACAGCACCAATTCCGCCCCACATTTGTGTAAGTGGATCTTCGGGAAATTCTTTTCCCAAAACTTCTTTTACAGTTTTCTTATATGATTTTACAAGTTCTTTCAGCTCAGGCGCGGTTAGGTCGGTATCGTTCTTATATCCTTTTTTATGCTTGATGTGTTCCAGTTGTTCATCAAGCAATTTGCGAATGCCTTTACCGTCTTTCACTTCTATTGCTTCTCCCTTTTCCATTACCACATCTGCATACATCATAATTAATCTCCTGTAAGCATCATAAGCAAAACGCTCATCACCACTATGGGCAATGATTCCCTTGATGGTATTTTCATTCAGGCCCACATTCAACACGGTTTCCATCATGCCAGGCATAGATCTACGGGCACCCGAACGGATAGATACCAATAATGGATTTTTTTCATCTCCAAACTTTTTACCGGTCAGTTTTTCCATTTTGGATAATGCTGTTTCCAGCTCTGCCTTTAATGTTTTTGGATATGTTTTTTTATGTTCGTAATAATAAGTGCAAACTTCTGTGGTAACCGTAAAACCAGGAGGTACGGGTAAACGAAGTTTGGGATGGCCGGCCATTTCCGCAAGGTTGGCGCCTTTGCCTCCCAACAGGTTTTTCATGGATTCATTTCCATCGGCTTTATTCCCGCCGAAAAAATATACATACTTTTTTTGTCTGATTTTCTTTTCCATAAAACGATACATTTTGTAGGTACAGAGGTAATTATTTATATAATAAATAAATAAGAGGAAGATCAAACATTTGAATGATTATTATCATTATTTTAGTTGATTTCGCCTGAAGAGACTTTCAGTGAAGGATGAACGGTGTTTTATAATAGATCGGCCAAATAAGATTGAATGGCCTTGGCTTTTAGACAACTTTCTCCTTAAATAATTCTTTGCGTTCTTTGTGCCACTGTCTGTCCGACAGGCATGTTTGTGGGGAATAATCGACTTAGTTTGTATTAATTATAAAATCATTTTCCAGCTTCATAATACGGCACCTCATCATGGCGAACTTTTTCTTTCTGCTTCCAATAGGCCAATGTAACCACGTGCCCGTTTTTAGTTTTTAGCAATCTTCCAAAGATGGCATTAATTGGATTGAAGGTATAGTTAGTTACACCTACTGTAAACGTTTCAGGAGCCGGCGGAGGTGGAGGAGGTGGAATAACTGCTTCGCCCGGTTTAGGAACCGGAGAAGGGGCTTGTTTTGGTGGCGGAGTAGAAACGGTGATAACTGTAAATCCATTATACTCCAGCAATTCTTTCAGAAAGGCAACTCTTTGCGGCTTAACATTTTTCTCCACGATACCGCACTTAACGCCATCCAGTTCTTCAAATTCGTGGTTTTTATTTATGGCCATATTTTCTACATTAAAGCATTTATATAATCATAAATCCAGCTCATTAACCCCATCAGTACAATTGCAACACCACATATTATTAGCCCGAGCATAGCTAAAGAATTCACTTGTATTTTTTTAATGGGTGTATCGTTTTTATCCATAAATACTGCTCTTATCACCCGCAGGNNCGCAGGTAATAGTATAAGGAAACGATGAGGTTTAACGCAGCAATCGTAATAAACAAATAACTTCCTTTGGAACCACCAGCAGTCAGCAGGAAAAATTTTCCAAAGAATCCCGCCGTAGGCGGAATACCCGCAAGGGAAAATAGTGCAAGCGCAAGCATCCAACCAAGGAATGGATTTGTTTTATATAATCCTTTATAATCATCAATATTTTCTTTACCTGTATTTTCTGAGATAACAGCCGCCACTCCAAAAGCTACCAGGTTAGAGAACACATAAATCAATAAAAAATAAACTACTGAAGTAATACCAAAATTATCTTTGCTGCTCATACCTACCAAAATGAAACCAACCTGTGCGATAGAAGAAAAAGCCAGGAAACGCTTAATGCTTTGTTGCCGTAATGCAAATAAATTTCCGATAATCATGGTGGCGATGGCCAAAATTACCAGCATATTATACCATACTTCCTGCAGGGGTTGAAATACTTTATATAATGCAGTTATGAAAATAAAAGCTATAGCGCCTTTGGATATTACCGATAAAAAAGCGGTGGTCGCAATCGGAGCACCTTCATACACATCGGCAGTCCATAAATGAAAAGGAACGACAGATAATTTAAATGCAAAAGCAGCTACCAAAAATATAAATGCCAGTATTTGTATTGTTGATGCAGGATCCAGCTGATGAGGAATTTCCGAAAAACTGATTGTTCCTGTAGTTCCATAAATCAATGAAATGCCAAATAATAAAATGCCTGATGAAAATGCGGAAGATAAAATCATTTTCATGGCTCCTTCTGAAGAACGTTTTTTATCGAGGTCAAAATTGGCCATAGCCGCCACAGGAATAGAGGCAAGTTCAAGAGATAAATAAAAAATGAGCAGGTTGCCACTGGAAATCATCAGGAACATACCTAACAAGGCAGATAACATTAGCATAAAAAATTCAGCCATATACTTGCTCTTTCTGAACCAATCGGTAAATAGTAACGATATAAGATAAACGCCAAGATTGAGAATATTTTTTTGAAAAGCTATTAAGGCATTCGTATGAAACATATCTCCAAATAAATTACCTTCTTGATTAAAAAAGAATCCAAGTGCCAGATTGATCAATAACAATAGTTGGATAACGGGCAACATCAACTCATTCTTCATCCCCTTGCTGATTTTAATAAACAGCAACAGGAATATAATGGCCGTTACTAACAGTTCACTCTTCATCAGTGTGAAAAACTCATTCATTTGTTATTTTTTATTTTCCTCCAATCTTATTCATGATCACCTCCGCTGCGGGCCTCAGCAAATCATTTAACCAACCCGGCATGATACCTATTGCAACAATTCCCCCAACTAAAATAATGGCAGCCAGTTTTTCATTCCATGCTGCATCTTTCAATTCTAAATAGGCCTTATTTTTTATCGGGCCCATAACTGTAGTTCCTATTGCTCTTAAAATATATACTGCTGTAACTACAATCGACATCGTGGCCACAATGGTAGCGATGCGATGAAAAGCATCATCATGCTGCCAGGAGCCGATAAAAATCGTTACCTCAGCCACAAAACCACTT
>PKYU01000122.1:19359-41658 GCA_003132765.1 Chitinophagaceae bacterium
CATTTGCATTACTGATCCTGTAATGGCCGTTTGGGTGAGCATCCCTAACCCTAACAAGGTAAAACCAACATGGCTTACTGATGAATATGCGTTGATATATTTTAAATCCATTTGCATCATTGTAGCAAAGGCGCCGTATAAGATGGCAATGGCAGATAATATAATTATGATGTTCGCATATTCTTTAGCGCCTTCCGGCAGCAGGTATATAGCTACTCTTAAGCAACCATAACCACCCAGCTTCATAGATATACCTGCAAGGAACATAGAACCTGCTGTGGGTGCAGAGGAATGCCCGTCGGGGACCCATGTATGTAAGGGGAACAACGCGGTGAAAACTCCAAAGCCAATAAACAGAAGTGGGAAAACAATATGCTGAATGTTTGCCGGGATATCTGTTTTTGAAATGCTCAAAATATCAAAACTATGCCCTGCAACAAAATACAATCCAAGGATTCCTACCAATATTAATGCAGAGCCTCCCATAAGCATCAGCGCCAGTTTGTTGGCAGCGTATTCCTTTTTACCACTACCCCAAATCCCTATCAGAAGATATTTCGGTATTACGGAAATTTCCAGGAAAAAGAAAAGAACAAACAAATCAAGCGAAATGAAAAATCCATAGGCACCCAGAGCGAGTAAAATGAGCAGGAAATAAAATTCCTTCGTCATCTTTTCTATATTCCACGAAACTAACACTCCTGTAACTAAAACGAAAGAAGTAAGCAGCACCATGGCTACTGAAATACCATCAACACCAATATGGAAATTAATATTCAGGGGAGTAAATAATTTGTAATTCTGTTCAAATAACATTTGAGAAGTACTATCCAATGCTCTTTCCCGCCGGAAAGCCAGCAGTAAAGCGAATGCCAATACCAATTGTACAACAGAGCCGGCAAATGAAATCCATTTTACCTGCTGTTTGTTGTGGCAAATCAACACGCCTATCGCAGTCAGTAAAGGAATTCCTAATAGTAATAAAAGATTCATTAATTGTTATTTAAAAAGAATTTTATCCTCTTACTTTTTTTCGATTCTACTCTCAATTGTCTCATAATTTGCATTACAATACTAGTTATGTTTTATTTTTTTCGGATTTTGAATTGTCTTTTCAAATTTTCAATTTGATTTTAAGATCTATTTGTTCGAATTTTAGGTTTTCCAAATTGCCACGGCCTTCAGGCCATGAATTACTTAATAATTATTCCCGGCTTTAGCCAAAACTGATTCAAGATTGTGCGCCTTTAAAAACTCCTCATATTCCTCAGAAAAGGTTTTCATTTTGTGATGTTCCTCCTGGTTCCGGATATATGATCTCACTTTATCTATTGCTGCATAACTTACAGATAAAGCTATGTATTCATCCTGCCATTCAAATTTTTGCCTTAATTTCTTTTCTTTATTTATCCAGAAGGAAGATTCTCCTTTTATCAACATGGCAGTTTTAGCAATTGTCTGTTCTGTTCCAAGGGAAATCAATAAATGGATATGATCAGAAACACAATTAAGCTTATCTATAAAAATTCCCTTTTTAATGCTATTTTCTTTAATATGTTCCAATAATATTGGTTTCAATTCTTTAGTGATTAAATTTTCCCGATTTTTTGTTGACCATATATAGTGTATCAATACTTTTATATAAGGCATATTAAATTTTATTTTGACTCAATCCTTTTACCATTTTATTTTTTATCCACGAACTAAAAGAGGTGGCAATAGTTTTCTTTATTCTAAAAAAAATCAGGTTTCAAACTAGTTGAATTTATTTTTTGGCTAAAGCCAACTCCCCTTTCTATCCTTATCCACGGCCTAAAGGCCGTGGCAATTATTTGACTGAATTATATTCTTGAACTATTTTTCTTTCATATTCTTTCCTCATATAAATAACCCTCCTATTTCAAAATATAAATGAACACAACTGCCAATACAATTACACCGGTTAAAAAATAAATGGCATATTGCTGTACTTCCCCCGATTGAAATTTTTTAATCCCTTTTGAAATACCAAGGGTAACCCTTCCTGTTACATTAACTAATCCATCTACTACATTCCTGTCGAACCATGCCGCCGGCCTTCCTATGAGATTAAATAAAACCTTATTAGTTATGAAAAGGTATATTTCATCAATATAAAATTTATTCACTGCCAATTTGTAGAAACCGCCCAGTGAGGCAGCAATTTTTGCGGGTCGTTCGTTTTCTTTTTTGTACAACCACATAGCAATAAAGATTCCTGCAAAACCTAACCCTACAGGGGCAATGGAAATATCTAAATGAAAATGAGATTCAAGAGGAGTTCCATCAGCACTAATAAAATTGCCGAATGGGATAAAGCCGGCAGCTGCCGCACCAATAGCTAAAAGGATCAATGGCAGCATCATTGCAAACCCTCCTTCTCCGTGAGCCTCACTCCCTGCCTTATCCTTCAGAGAGGAAGCTTTATTCCAAAAAATACTAAAGTAAAGACGGAACATATAAAATGCCGTGAGGCCTGAAGTAATTAGGCCAATCCAGTAAATAACAGGATTTTGTTGCCAGGCCGCTAACAAGATTTCTTCCTTACTAAAGAAACCGGCAAATGGAGGAATGCCTGAAATAGAAAGGCAGGCAACCAAAAAAGTAATATGAGTAATGGGTAAATATTTTCTTAATCCACCCATATCCCTCATATCATTACTATGAATAAAATGGATACCGGCACCGGCACCTAAGAAAAGCAATGCTTTGAACATGGCATGTGTAAAAAGATGAAACATAGAAGCCGTATATCCTAACCCGCCTTCTCCTGCATATTTGGATACGCCCAAAGCAAACATCATATAACCTATTTGCGACATCGTGGAAAATGCCAATACTCTTTTTATATCCGTTTGTGTGCAGGCAATGATAGCCGCAATTAATGCTGATAAGGCTCCAACGTATGCAACGACCTGCAAAGCATCCGGAGCCGATAATACAAAAACAGGAAATAATCTTGCTACTAAATAAACACCTGCTACCACCATGGTAGCAGCATGTATTAATGCCGAAACCGGGGTCGGCCCTTCCATTGCGTCAGGCAGCCAGATGTGCAAAGGAAACAAGGCGCTTTTTCCGGCAGCACCCATAAAAACCAACACCATTCCCCATGTTAATGCCGACACGCCAAGGAATGATGAAGAAATAGCTAAACTTAGTTCTGATGAACCAGGAGTGGTTAATCTTTCAATTAATGTATTAAAATCTAATGTCCCCGAATAGAAGGAGAGGACAAGTATGCCTATTAAAAATCCTAAATCAGCAAAGCGGGTAACAATAAAAGCTTTTTTACATGCTGCCACAGCGCTGGGCTTATCATAATAATATCCAATTAGCAGAAAAGAAGAAATACCTACCAGTTCCCAGAAAATATAAATCTGGAAAATATTGGAAGCTATTACAAGGGATAACATTGAGAAAGTAAATAGTCCTAAAAAAGAATAATAGGTTGCAAACCTTTCTTCACCTTTCATATAACCTAGACTGTATATGTGTACCATCAATGAAATAAAGGTTACTACCACCATCATCATTACTGAAATGGGATCAAGGAGGATGCCCATATTAATCGAAACACCTTTAGAGAATTCGAGCCATGTGAAACTAACCGGCACCAATTTTTCATAAACGCCGTTTNNAAATATCCATAAGCGGTATACAGAGCCAGGATTGTTGAAGCTAATAATAATATGGTGGCAATAATACCTCCAGATCTATTAAAATATTTTCTTCCGAATAATCCCAGTATTAAAAACCCTGCCAGGGGTAGTAAAGGAATCAGCGCTATGTAAGTTGCCTCGGGCATCCCGTTTATGTTAAAGTTGTTTTATCCTTTTTTCCCACAGAGGCACAAAGTTCACAAAGCAATCTTCTTAGTGTACCTGGTGTCTTAGTGGGACATCTTATTTAATATTTCATTTCTTCTGTCTTATCCACATCTATTGAATGATGGCTCCTGTATAAATTAATTATGATAGCAATGGCCACTGCTGCTTCTGCTGCTGCTATTGCTATTATAAAAATGCTAAAAAATAATCCGTCTAATTTATCAGGCCACAAGTATTTATTAAATGCAATAAAATTTAAATTCACGCTATTCAAAATCAATTCTACGCTCATTAAAATGGTAATTAAGTTTCTTCTTGTAAAGAAACCGTACACGCCAATTAAGAACAGTGCAGTGCTGATAAATAATATATGATATAGTCCGGGCGTAAGCATAATAATTACATTCCTTTAATTACTTTTCTATTCGATATTCCTTGTTCGATATTCATNNGAAATTGAAACCCCATCTTAATTTTTTTGCCTATAATTACTTTATTTCTTTTTAGATTTTTCATTTTCCAAATTTCTTTTTGCTGTTTCAATGCTTTTTACAAAGATTGAAATCAACTCGTCACATTCAGCCACGCCTTTATCAACCTGTTCTATATTTTCAGACAAAGGCGCTTTTTTTATTATTTTCTTTGCACTTCTCGATTCTCTTAATTCTTTCAATAAAATTTTTAGTTTATGAATAAAATCATTTCTTGATTCAGCACTTTGTGTTTCTCCATAATGTAGAGCCGGAGAAGTTCCTGACCTTACCAATTGCCCTCCTATATCATTACCAACTTTAGTATTAAATAATTCCTCAGTTGTTCTTATTATTAAAACAGCAAAATCAATAAGTCTGTCTTCAAGATCAAATTTTCTTTCCATTTTCATTTCATCTAATCACTTAATGATTCTTTATTTCTTATTCGATATTCATTATTTTCTTCCCAGGTATCGCTTATCCATTATTCAAAATTTCCTTAGGCGATTTCATAGCTATCACAATACATCCTATTAAAGCCGCTAATAGTAACATACTCACCACTTCAAACGGTAAAGCATAGCCGCCTTCTTTTACATCAAGCATTTTATCTCCAATATTCGTCACGTCGGGTTCTATGGACTTATTCATAGTGCCGATAAAAGTGTGCTGAAAAACCTGTACCATTATCAATGCAAATCCGCAAAAGGCAGCCAGGGCAGAAAATAACCTGCGGCCTAAATTTTGTTTGGGCATTTTTTCGCCTGCCTGTTGGGTTAAAAAGATGGAAAAGATGATCAATACCGTAATACCTCCAACATATACTACAATCTGTACCGCAGCAATAAATTCATATTGCATCCAGAAATACAATCCTGCAACACCAATCAAAGAAAATAATAAGAATATGGCTGCCCTGAATATCTGCCTTGTACCCACAGCGAATATTCCACTTATTAAAGTAAGTGCAGCCAGCATATAAAATATGATTGTTGATCCGCTTATCATTCTACTCCCTCCATAATTTTTGATCCTGGATTATTTAATATTTTGGTTAATTCACTTCTGTCAAAAACACTGTGCTCAAAAGTTTGGGCCATCACGATAGCATCAGAAGGGCAGGCAATGATGCACAAATTACACATGGTGCATAGTTCCAGGTGATACACCAATTTATCAATCGCTTTTTTCTTTTTCCCTTCCGGGCTAATATCAAATTTGGTAATCACTTTAATGGTCCCGTTAGGGCAGGCTAACTCGCATGCTGTGCAACCGGTGCAGCGATGCTCATTATTTTCATTATGTGGCATCACCACTTCGCCTTTGAAACGCTCGGGAAAATGCAACGTATCCCTGTTGTCAGGATATTGTTGCGTTATGATCTCTTTGTGATGTGTAAAATAATATCCTGTCCGCCGAAGGCCAATCAGCAAAGATTTCACAGATTTGAAAATCGTTTTAATATATTTTACTATAAACATTTTTTACTTTTAAAAATACCATCCCAATATCGCCATCGCTGTCACCAACAAAATATTAAACAAACTGATGGGTAATAAATATTTCCATTCCAGGTTCAATAGCTGATCGATCCGCAACCTGGGAAATGTCCACCGGAACCACATGATCAGGAATATTAAAAAGAACGTCTTTCCAAAAAACCAAATGCTTGAAGGAATGTAATCCATTATATGATTAAACCCTTCCCAATGACCAATATGAAAAGGCATCCATCCACCAAGGAACAGCGTGGCACCTATAGCGCATACAATGAAAACATTTACATATTCTGCTAAAAAGAACAAGGCGAATTTCATCCCCGAATATTCTGTATGAAACCCGGCAGTTAATTCTGATTCTGCCTCTGCCAGGTCAAACGGCGCCCTGTTAGTTTCTGCTGTTACTGCAATTATAAAAATGATAAAAGAAATAATTACAGGTATATGGCCTTTAAAGATCCACCATCCGTCGGCCTGCGATTGAATGATGGTATTTAAATTTAAACTACCTGCCAGCACTACCACAGAAAGTGCAGAAAATCCTGCGGATAATTCATAACTCACGATCTGTGCGCCGCTTCGCATAGCTCCCATCAAAGAATATTTATTATTACTGGACCAGCCGGCCATTAATATACTTATGACGGAAACAGAAGAAATTGCCGATACATATAATACACCAATGTTTAAATCCCACATATAAAAATCTTTCGCAAAAGCCAATGGCGCCATAAGCAACATTGCTACAACAAGCGCTATATAAGGAGCAAGGTTAAATAAAAATTTATCTGCTCCCGTTGGTGCTATCCCTTCTTTCACTAATAACTTCACTGTATCTGCCAGCGATTGAAACATTCCTTTCGGGCCTACCCGGTTTGGCCCCAGGCGAATTTGAATCCATGCAGAAACTTTACGTTCCATTATCACTAATACCAATCCCAACAGTGCAAATAAACCTATTACACAAACCCCAACAATTACCATTTCTATAATAGTTGCCAGAGTAGGGTTAAACGTTAGGTTTAACCATTTATGAATTGAATCTGCTATGTTAGAAAAACTCCACATGATTAGGCCTCACCCCAACCCCTCCCGAAGTATCGGGAGGGAACTGGACGTTGGCGAATTATAGATTTAATGTTTTCAAATATTTTTGCACTGATAAGTCTTTCATTTTTTATGACTGGCTTTTTTCCAACTTCATCATTCTTTATTCCTTGTTCGATGTTCGATATTTCTTCAACTTCAATAATTCGTGTCCTACCTGTCAATATCCGGTATCACCAAATCCAATGTTCCCATCATCGCTACCAGATCTCCCAACAAATGTCCTCTTGCCATATGATCCAATGCAGAAAGATTTGAAAAACCCGGGGAACGGAATTTAATTCTATAAGGTGTAGTGCCTCCTTCGCTAACGATATACACTCCCAACTCACCTCTTGCTGTTTCCACTCTTGAATAAAATTCCCCTTTGGGTAATTTGAGGACTGCCTTCGTCTTCGCCTGGAAATCACCTTTAGGGATATTATCAATTAACTGTTCTATTATTTTTATAGATTCATTCATTTCTCTCATACGCACCATATAGCGTGCAAATGAATCGCCCTCTGTTTCCAATATTTCATCAAATTCCAGTTTATCATACACTTCATAAGCATACAATTTGCGAATATCACAACTCACGCCACTGCCTCTTGCTGTTGGCCCTGTGCATCCATAGGAAATGGCGTCTTCAGCAGTTAAATATCCCACGCCTTTCATTCGGTTTTGAAAGATAACATTACCCGTAACCAACTCGGCATATTCGTTGATCTTTAATTTATATTCACCTATAAAATCTTTTACTCTTTTTTGAAAATTGGGATGCAAATCTGCCATCACGCCCCCGGGAACCATATAGTTCATCGTTAGCCTGGCGCCGCAGGTTTCCTCCATAATATCATTGATTGTTTCTCTTTCCCTGAAAGCATGAAAGAAAGGCGTGAATGCTCCTAAGTCCATTGCCATAGCTCCCCACCACAATTCATGCGAAGCGATCCTGGTGAGTTCATCCATCAATACTCTTATCACCTGCGCCCTTTGCGGAATCTCTACCTGCAAGCCTTTTTCTACACATAACGCACATGCGTGATTGTTGATGTGGGCCGAGAGTNNTAGGTTAGACTCTCACACATTTTTTCAATAGAGCGATGAATATAACCAAGATGGGGTTCCACTTTTTTTATGGTCTCCCCATTTATCGTAATCACCAAATGCAATACGCCATGGGTAGCAGGATGCTGCGGCCCTACGTTGATAATTAAATCACCTTCTTCCGTTGTGCCTATTTCTTCAACCATATGTTTTAAATATCGAATATTGAACAAGGAATAACGAACACCAATCTTTTAAGCGTCTCATACTTCACCATTCTAATATTCCTTGTTCGCTATTCATTATTTTATAATCTTATCATATTTACCGCGTCTTCAAAATCCTTCAGCATGGGCTTTTTCCCTTCCCAGCCATCAGGCAAAATCAATAACCTTAAATCAGGGTGATTCAAAAAATTCACCCCGAACATTTCATACACTTCTCTTTCATGTAATTCTGCTGTCCGCCAAATGTTACTCACCGTTTCTATTTCGGGATTATTTCTGTCGAGTTTCGATTTTACTACAATAGTGTGCCGGTACTTAGTAGAAGACAGATGGTACACCATTGTAAGGTGGGTTTTCCAGTCGATGCAGGTAAGGCAAAAGAGATAATTAAAAAATAAGGAATCCCCGTTCCGCAATTGTGTTGCAAATGGTAACCAGTCTTTGGGTTCTATATTCATATTGAGCCACCCGATAGCTATCGGGTCACCACCCTCCTCGAATGTTACAGAAGGAAGCAATTCAACTATTTTGGCTTTAAGTTCTTCGTTGCCCATACTTAATCTTTACCTGTCTTTATTTGTTCTCTTGTTAACCCGCTTTTTATCTTATGCTGTAAACTTATAAGTGCATGTAACAACGCTTCCGGCCTGGGCGGGCAGCCTGCCACATAAACATCAACCGGTATTACATGATCGGCGCCTTTTACTACCGAATAGGTATTATAAAAAAAGGGGCCCCCGCTGATGGCACAGGCGCCCATTGCAATAACATATTTCGGATCGGCCATCTGGTCGTACAATCTCTTTAATACAGGCGCCATTTTATTTACAATTGTTCCTGCAATAATGATGACATCCGCCTGTCGGGGTGAGGCTCTGGCTACTTCAAAACCAAATCTTGAAAAATCGTATTTGGCGGCTGCAACAGACATCATCTCAATTCCGCAGCAACTGGTGGCAAAAGTTAATGGCCATAAAGAATTGGAACGGGCCCAGTTGATCACATCGTCCAGCTTACTTAATACGATCCCGCCTCCAGGAGTTTCATGAATTTGTCCAGGAAAATCTTTTTTATCCGTATTTGTTTTTACTTCCATTGCAAGGCGCCTTTTTTATGAGCGTATAAAAATCCCATAAATAATATAAAAAAGAAAATGATAATTTCTATCAGAGCCATCCAGCCCACATGCTTCGCTACAACGGCCCATGGATAGAGAAACACCAGTTCCACATCAAAAATTAAGAATATCAACGCAAATAAATAATATCCTACGTTCAACTGTTTCCATGTTTTTCCATGGGTAGGAATACCGCATTCGTAGGGCTCTCCTTTTTGCGGATTAGTAGTAGCCTTTGTAACAATTTTAGCGATTAAAATAGCAATGGAAGAAAAGGCCAGCGCAGCTATAATCAGCACAATCATCGATGAAGATCCCATACCTTAAGTTCAATTTTATGAGCGGGAATATTTATAAGCGAAAGGTAGTAAATAATGTTATCCAACAAATTAGGGTGGATATGATTTTTATCATAATGAAGTATGATTTTTTGGCGTGAGGTGTTTTAAATTATTTTTTAGGGATTCCAAACGCTAATCTTCGGAATTGTAGGTTATTTTGTTGCATTGCCGCAATTCTTTTAGCTTTAAGTAGCGGCAATGAAGGAGTTGTAGCCTATGCTACTGAGAATTCATGTCGCTAAAAATTGACAATAAAAAAATAAAAATGACAAAACAATTCATCGGCTTATTACTTGCCCTGACAAATTCAATAATCGCATTTTCACAGAACCCCAATTATGAAGTGTATGCATTAAAATTTACTTCAGAAGTAACCATACCAAGTTCAGCAATTGCAATTGGCGCGCCTAAAACAGATAGTGTGATTGCCGTTTTCATGTTTTGGCTGATTAAAGGGAATAACGGTAAAAACATTTTGGTTGACGCAGGCTTTCATAAAGATGTTGAGGAGGCTAAAGATTTTGGTTTTACGAACTATGTTCGTCCAGATTCAATGCTTTTAAGATTAGGTTTGAAAGCAACCGATATTAGCGATATAATTTTATCACACCCGCATTGGGACCATATAGATGGAATTGACCTGTTTCCTAATGCACAGGTTTGGATTCAGAAGGACGACTACAATTATTTTGTGGGTAATGCCTGGCAAAAGGATGGACTTAACTCGGGATTTAATAAAGGGGATGTTCGGAAACTCGTTGAAGATAATTTAGCAGGAAAATTAAATTTGGTAGACGGTGACAATAAAGAAATTATCCCAGGAATCAAAGTTTACACAGGTTCAAGACACACATTTAATTCTCAATTCGTGCTTGTAGAAAGCGGGACAGACAAAATAATTATAGCATCGGACAACATTTATACTTACTACAATTTAGAGCATTTAAAATCTCCACCAATACCAGCTACTTTTGATACAACTGCATATGTAAAATCGATGGAAAGGATGAAAACGTTAGCTTCAAATATTAAATTTATAATACCTGGACATGATGCTTTGACGTTTAGACGATTTCCAATAATAGCAGAAGGAATTGTTAAAATCAAATAATTCAAAGAAGTCGACAGAAGCACAGCCTGAACAGGCGGTTTGGCAATATGGCGGGGCGGACGGAATATGACCCCCACTTCAGCAATACCTACCGTTACCTGCCACTTTATGGACACTCTCTATGTTTGCATCTCATAAGAAGAATATGGCCAAATTCATAATCGGACTTACCAGCTTCACTTTTCTTATGTATGCTTGTTCCTCCAAAAAGGAAACTGCCAAAACCCAAATAAAGTTTACAACCTTTGAAATTGGGTATACAGGTAGGTATGCCACAAACATTTGCATTGACTGATACACAATAAACAATAACTTATACAAAAACTAACAATGATAAAATTTATTCCAACATTTTTATTTTGTTTCCTTTTAGCGCAAGTTAACGGTCAGGCGCAATAAAAAATTACAACTTATTTATCAGCACAATATAATAAGACAATTTATGACGCTACATTAGGCAACAACCCTTCCGGCGTTGGGCTCGGATTGCAAACTTTCTTCAATAACAAAACAAAGTTTAAACCCACATTAGAAATTACAGGCGACATTTATCTTGAAGATGATAAAGTACTTAGGACAAATAATAACGGGACACCCATAAATGATGTCCCCGGCATGATTAATCTTTNNTTTATTTTTATCATTTGTGGCAGGTCCCGGTTTTATAGGCGGCCAGACCTTATTTGGAATAAAACATTCAATTGGTTTTTACTTTTCTAAATTTCATCGTTGGACTGATAAGCTTTCATACATTAATATATTTAATCGGGACAAGGCAACGAAAGAAGATTTTGGATCTGTAAGTTTTGCTATTGGCGTTAAACTTTTTTGACAAGATGGTGCCGTTGGCGTCTCGCCATCAGGACATTTGAATTACCTGTTAGTAATCATTTCGAAAATATCGCATCTACTATATCATATACCTGGTTCAAATCAACCTGTATAATGCAACAACTGATTATTCTATAATTTACAACATCTTTACACTTAAAAAAGAAATATGAATCATTCATCTTTCCCGGATAATTATCCAATAGTTGGCAGAAGAAAGTTTATTGCCAAATCATTACTAACAGCAGGAGCTTTATTGACTATACCTGTATTAACCATAGCCACTGGTCCAAATAAAATCAATGAAACCTATACTGTTGGAGAAATAATGGACTTGTTTATAAAAGAAGTGCCGGGTGGCGTTCTTACCAATACGGTAGATACCTTAAAGGCCGGCAACAGGGACATGCAGGTAACCGGAATTGTGACCACTATGTTTGCGACTATTGAAGTGATCCGGAAGGCTATTGACCTTGGCGCTAACTTTATTATTGCGCATGAACCCACTTTTTATAATCATACGGATGATACTACCTGGCTGCAGAATGATGATGTTTATCAATACAAAACCAACCTGCTGAAACAACATAACATTGCTGTTTGGCGAAACCATGATTACATCCATAGCCTGGTGCCGGATGGCGTTACCATTGGGGTATTGGAACAATTGCAGTGGAAAAAATATGCAGATCATGATGTACCTAACATTATTACCTTACAAGCCATTCCATTAAAAGATTTGATTGGCCATCTGAAAGAAAAACTGTCAATAGAAAAAGTAAAGTATATTGGTAACCTTTCACAATCTTGCAACCGTTTGTTGCTGATGCCAGGAGCTGCCGGCGGTAGAAGGCAAATAGAGTCAATAGGCAAGGTAAAGCCTGATGTGTTGATATGCGGCGAAATACAGGAATGGGAAACCGCCGAATACATTCGCGATGCAAAAGCTAAAGGCGATAATTTATCACTGGTGATCCTGGGCCATATTGCGAGCGAGGAGCCGGGTTCGGAGTTTATGCTTAACTGGCTGAAGGAAAAGGTACCGTCTATAACAAGTACGCATATTCCAAGTGGTAATTCTTTATCGTTTCTTTAGATAAATTTATACAATTTGTTCCACATGTTTCCCGGTAATCATTCCGGTTGATTAGGAGTAACTTACAAAAAGCCTATTGCTTCCGTTTGCTTTCGAAATGAGGATATTTAAATCTCAAGATATAATATTACAGATAAAGAATGCAGGCAACCAAACCAGGCACGGCCTTTGATCTAATGATAATCACCTCCAAATACTTTTGAATTCTACATATTCCAATTTATTTATCAGAAGATTACCCGGCGATGAAATATTCATCTTATCATATGGCTTACCTGAGAAGAAAATCGATGTCATTACTGTAAGGCCATCGTCTCCGAACAATTCAACAGAACTTTCATCAAAAATTAAACTCAGGTTCAATTTTTGGCTTTTAATAAAGCGTGGAGCTGTGGCCTTTCCGGCAAAATCTTTTTGAAAATTGGTTTTTCCCGACCTGGTTCTGTCAATATAAAATTGGTTCTTCTCTTTATCAAAGCCAATTAACAATTCCTCACCGATATTATTAGAAAGAATTATCGAAAAGTCTTTGATGTTTTCCAGGCTTAAGTTAAGCCTGCATGGGAATTTCACGTTACCTATTTCCTGTGTGATGTCGAAGCTTTTTGTTATCATCACATCACTTAATATTTTTCGTTTTTCTTCAATCTTGTCGAATTCTTTAACGGGCCGGGAAACTATAAATACATCATTGCCCACCTGCCTGATACCCAATTCCCGAGGTAAGGTCATCGCATTTCTCCATTTCACAGTTGGAACAAAGTTGGCATAGAGCCAGTTACTCATCCATCCTAAAAATATTTTCCTGTTTCCGGTATTTGACCAGGTGATGCCGGCATAATCATCGGGTCCGTAATCCAGCCATTTCATACCAGAATGATCTGCTGTAAATTTTTTACCATCAAAGGAACCAACAAAATATTGGGTTCCTGAACCCAGGTTGGTTGCGCCGGGATTGATATGTACGATAAGTACCCAAACCTTATTCCCATGATCATCCAGTGTGAACAAATCAGGGCACTCCCATACACCACCATGTGCACCTGCGTTTTCTCCAAATTCACTTTCTTTTATCCAGTTCTTCAAATCAGGAGAAGAATAAAAGGTAACCTTGTTTTTAGTGGCTAGTGTCATGATCCATTTTTTCGCAGGTTCATACCACATCACTTTAGGATCACGAAAATCTGTAATGCCGGGATTTTTTAAAACAGGATTGCCGCAGTACTTAATCCATGTTTTTCCGTCATCAAGGCTGTAGGCTAAACTTTGGTTTTCATAATCATTTCTGTGTGCCTTTTCTTTTTCCGGGCTATGGCTGGTGAATATGGCCACAAGAGGTATTTGTCCATTTTTCCCAAATCCTGAAGTATTATTTTTATCAACTACCGCACTGCCGGAAAAAATATAACCGAGGCCGTCCGGATATAAGGCAANNCATGACCCCAATGCATAGGGCCCCAGACAGAGCTATCAGGATAGAATTGAAAAAATAAATGATAAGTTCCTTTATGATAAACCATCCCATTAGGATCATTGATCCATTTTTCTTTTGGAGAAAAATGAATTTGCGGACGATATTGCTCCTTATAAGATTCCTGGGCATTTGTATCCGTGATGGATAAAAGGAAAACAAAAATTAAAGAACTAAAAATTTTCATTCCAATAAATTTTAATTTGGAAATTAAAAAAATCCAATAACATTTAGATTAGAATTTAGAATAACGCCTGCCTGCTTTAATAAAAAAGTTCGTTTCAAAAGTATCACATTACTTATCCAGCTTCTTCAATCCTTCTTTGCCAAAGTTTATTAAATCTTCCGGCGTCATATACCCGGCATTAGCGTATAAAGGAATTTCGTCACTATCTAAGATCAACAAGGAAGGATAACCGGGAATCTGGTATTTCTGAGCCAATACAACTCCGTCACCTTTTTCTCCATTCAGGGATACATTTATAAAATGGGAATTATAAAACATACCCACCTCCTTGTTTGTAAACGTTTTCTCTTTAAGCATTTTGCAGGGGCCGCACCAGGTGGCATAAATATCAAGGACGATGGGTTTGCTCTCCCGTTTTGCTTTTGCGATAGCATCGCTCCCGGAGCCTTTAAAAAAATCAATTTCTGTTTTGGAAATATGATTTGCCGGCTTTGGAACAAAAGCAAAGGCTTTTATTACGAAAGAAATAAAAAGTAGCTTTTTCATTTTCATCCTGATTTCTTATTAATACGATTTTATGATTTCTGTAGCCAATTCAAAAATAACTAAAGTATGTAAGTTGATATTATAATGAAAAGCTATTTTAAACCTTTTAGTCAATAATTGCTTTTACAAACTGAAGAATAATATTCAAGGGCATATAAGAAAATAAATAAGTGACCGGTTTCATCTCCAAATACTTTCAGCCTGCGAGCTTCCTAAAAAGTATTGAAGCAAAAATTAAGCGTATTATTGTATCCCGGTATGAGCGCCAACTACACATACGATGCAATCATAGTTGGCGGAGGCCCTGCAGGAAGTTCCTGCGCCTCCGTATTGGTAAAATCTGGCGTCAACACCCTGGTACTTGACAGGGCTAATTTTCCCCGGGTAAAACTTTGCGCCGGCTGGCTCTCGCCTCCGATTTGGGATGTTCTCGGCATATCGCCCAACGAATATAACCGCGGGCTATGGAAATGGAATAGGGTTCATATCCATTTTCGGACCAGGAACTACACAGTGCCATCAAATGGATATTTTATACGTCGTTATGAATTTGATGATTTCCTCCTGAAGAGAAGTAAAGTGCAGGTTATAGAAGGTTATAATGTGAGGCTAATAGAAAAAGATAATGAAGGAAATTGGGTCATCGACAATCAATTTCGTACAAAGTATCTCATTGGAGCAGGTGGCACACATTGCCCTGTCGCAAGATCCGTTTTCCCGGAANNCATGCCGTGCAGGTGAAGATGGAGAACCGGAAGTATTGCTTCATGACGATATGAAGGGATATTCATGGAATGTTCCTAAAGGGAACTGGATGAATATAGGTACAGGTACTAAAGAATCCAGGGAAGTCCTTCTTGCCTGGAACAAAGCCCTTACATTCTTTGAAACTAATGGGACCATCCCCGTTTCTCTAAGACCTATGTTGGATAAGATGAAAGGACATGGATATGTTACTTTCGAAACAAATCACCTCTCTTTCTGCCAGGCAGATAATGTTTTTTTGGTTGGTGATGCCCTTGGCCTGGCACAGCCCATGACAGGTGAAGGCATTTTACCCGCGGTGCTTTCAGGGAAACTCTGTGGCACAGCAATCGGAGAAGGCCAACCGGAATCATACAGTAAACGGTTACGAAATCACCCTGTTATCAAAGATTACAGGATACAACATTCGATTCAGACACAGGCAAGAAAAATGTTTAAGGAAAAGAAATATACAGGTTATCGTAAATCATGGCTTCGCGACAGAATCATTGTGAAAGTTTTCGCTTTGCTTTTTTCCGGTAAACGAATTCCTGGAAGCAATCTTATTGCCAAAATGGTAAAGTGAAGGTTGGAGGATACTTACTTTTGAATGAAATAGCCTTGATCCAAATTTTCTGATATTGGTTAATAAAAAAGAGCAAAAAAATCGTTTCTAAAAAGAATAGATATAGTCTCTAAAGAAAATTTGCTTTTAAATTCTCATAGATGGGTATAAGCTCTTCGGGTGTAACGGATCTTTTCAAATCCTTAAAGCTTGAAATGAATAGTTGAATATTTTTTTTGTTTTCCCTTAAATCAATGAGATTATTTCCCCTTGATTCGCTCTGAATTATGGCCATTCCATTTCTGATTCTCAATTTTATTTCTGCATTCCAGGAAAACATACCATTGGCAGTATAAGCGATGAACCCCATTTGATTAATATCCCCGAACACCCATCCCATAAGATTGGAGGTTTCTATCGCCAAAGCGAGAAATTGCTGGATCGATAAATTTTCAAGGGGTAATTTTTCAACTTCTTTATGTGCAAATTCCATAATTACGTAACTGTATCAGGAATACAATTATTGTATAAAATGCAAATATTTTTGAGAAAATTATGCATTTTTAGCTGCTGATATATTTTACAAAACTTCTTTTCGCAACAGGTAGTAAGGTTTCTTCCATCGGGAAAGCTAAGGCAGTTTCAATGCTATACACAGCAGGGTTTGGCAGTTCACGCCTGTTTCTTATTAATTCAGCCTTAATATTTTCCGCAGTATTACTTACTGATCTTTTCCATTGTTCAATATAATCAGTTCGGATCCCGCGAAATTTTTCATCGTGTTTCTCGTAAATAGTAAGATGGTATTGATAAGCCATTGTTGTATTAAACCGGACGTCGCCTATCAAAAGGTATCCTTCATTAGTATCCAGCGGCAATAATCCAACAGGTTCAATAGTTAATCTCGCTTCTACAAACTCGTATATTTCTGTCCCATTTTGAATAGTAGATTTTATTTTTTCAGCAGAATATTGAACGATCTCTTCAAGTTCTTTCATCATCTCATCATCTTCAATAATTCTTTCATATTCCATTTGAAGTTTCTTCATATTGATTTCTGTAAGGTGCTTCGGAAAATGTTCCTGTAAAAATTTCCTGTTTTCCCTGAAGGCAAGGATATTATTGTAATGAAAAACGATTTCTGCCAAAGGCGGATACAATTTATTTTCATTAAAGAAAGAATTTACATGTTGCAGGTAGGCAAGTAAGGTATATTTCTTTAGTTCAAAATCAATATAGCCTTCTGTAAACCATGTTTCCGATAGGGTTTTCATACTAAGAGGTTTTATGATTGAAATGCCGAATTTACATTATTGATCCTAAGTAATTTAAACGATAAAAATGAATAAATGTTATTTGCCGGGTAATAGATTTTTTTATTCATCAATCAAAATGCTCATTTTGAATATTCAACTATTTTGCCGGAATTATTTCTTAAAATGAAAATTGTAATTCTCCTTTAAGGCAATTTGGTTTGGTTCATTAAAATTAAGGAAAATATTTTTCGCAGGAACTAAAGGCTAAATGGAAAGAAACTGCAAATGTAATTATAGCCTTTATTCTTATGGTTGAAACACTTCTTTTGTTTGGAGAAGCCGTTAATTAGGGTAATATGGCCAAGAATACTCTGGACGAATAAAAAAGAAAATTTGACGAAACTAATAGGCCTGACATTTCTCTTTTTGATTTTAAAATGGTTGAAAATCCATTCCAATGACGTAAAAGCAGGTCTAAGATATATATAGTTGCTTCGAAATTTAACTAACAACTGTTAGTTTTTCTGCTTTGAATTTGTAACTTTAGAAATAATATTTATATCATGGCCATCGAAGAATTGCAAGAAATATTTGATGATAAAATAAAACAGGAAATTAAAATAGAGCCGAAAGACTGGATGCCTGATGATTACCGGAAAACATTAATTCGCCAGATCAGCCAGCATGCTCATAGTGAAATTGTAGGTATGCTGCCTGAGGCAAACTGGATAACCCGTGCCCCAACGTTAAAAAGAAAAGCTATCCTTATTGCCAAAGTTCAGGATGAGGCCGGGCATGGCTTATACCTTTATGCAGCAGCAGAAACTTTGGGAATCAGCCGGGAAGGAATGGTGGACCAGCTACTTTGCGGAAGGGCAAAATATTCTTCCATTTTTAATTATCCCACACTTAACTGGGCAGATATCGGTGCTATTGGCTGGCTGGTAGATGGAGCCGCTATTATGAACCAGGTTCCTTTATGCAGGGCATCTTTCGGGCCCTACTCCCGGGCCATGATACGCATATGTAAAGAAGAAAGCTTTCATCAGCGCCAGGGTTACGAAATATTATTAACCCTATCCCGCGGATCAAAAGAACAAAAGGCGATGGCCCAGGATGCACTGAACAGGTGGTGGTGGCCCAGCCTGATGATGTTTGGCCCAAATGATGACGCTTCACCACACACAGTACAAAGCATGAAATGGAAAATCAAAAGGTTTACCAATGATGAACTAAGGCAAAAATTTGTGGACGTTTGTAAAGAGCAGGCAGATATTTTAGGAATTACGATACCGGATCCTGATCTTAAATGGAATAAGGAAAGAAACCATTATGATTTCGGTGAAATAAACTGGGAGGAATTCCGGAACGTGATTAAAGGAAACGGACCCTGTAATAAAGAACGTTTATCCGCAAGAGTAAGTGCTCATGAAAATGGTGAATGGGTTAGGGAAGCTGCGTTAGCGCATGCAAAAAAGAGAAGGAAAGAAGTGATAGCCTGACTAAAAAAAATTATTTTTATTACTATATTGAAATCAATTATGATTAATAACGAACCTCTTTGGGAAGTATTTATAAGAAGTAAACAAGGCCTGGATCATAAGCATGTTGGCAGCCTTCATGCTGCAGATGCGCAAATGGCTATTGAAAATGCCCGGGATGTGTATACCCGCCGTATGGAAGGTGTAAGCATTTGGGTGGTGGAGTCAAAATATATTCATGCGTCCAACCCTGATGAAGCGGCAAGCCTCTATGACCCTGCCAATGATAAAATTTACCGACATCCAACTTTTTACAATTTACCGGATGAATTAAAATATATGTAAAGATGGATTATCCACTTTTCGAGTACACCATGCATCTTGCAGATGACAGCCTTATCATGGGTCATCGGTTAAGCGAGTGGACCGGACACGGCCCTATGCTGGAGCAGGATATTGCCATTAGCAATATTGCTTTGGATCTTATCGGGCAATCCAGGAATTTTTTTCAATATGCTGCTGCATTGAAAGGATCACCCGCTACCGAAGATACCCTGGTATACCTGAGAGATGCACATGAATTCAGAAACCTTTTGATTACCGAGATCCCAAATGGTGATTGGTCAAAAACCATTTTGAAATTATTTCTATTCAGTTCGTATCATTATTTTTTATATCAAAAATTGATTTATTCTTATGATAAGCAATTAGCGGCTATTGCAGAAAAATCATTAAAAGAATTATCCTATCATGTTCGCTGGAGCAGTGAATGGGTAGTCCGTTTGGGAGACGGAACCAAAGAAAGTAACAGGCGANNATAACATTGGCCCTTGAAGAAGTTTGGCCCTATACCGGAGAAATGTTTGTAATTGCAGATTTTGAAAAAGATTGCAGGTATAAAAATATCAGCGTTGATTTGCCTGAGATACAGGAAGATTGGCAGGAAAAGGTAAAAGGTGTTTTTGAAGAAGCCACACTTTCCTATCCTGACAAAAATATATGGATGCACCAAGGTGGTAAAACAGGGATTCATACCGAACACCTTGGATATATCCTTGCTGAAATGCAGTTTCTACAAAGAGCGTATCCCGGATGTGAATGGTAATTCTTATCATGGAAAAAGTAACAAAAAATATTACAGCAGAAGACATTTGGAAAATAATGGAAGAGGTATATGACCCTGAGATTCCGGTATTATCTGTTACTGACCTTGGTATTATAAGGGATATAAAGATTATTAATAAGCAGGTGGAAATTGTTATTACTCCTACCTACAGCGGCTGCCCTGCAATGGACTTTATCGCCACGAATATTAGAATGGCCCTTTTGCAAACCGGCTTTGAAAATATAAAAATTACCCGGCAACTTTCACCAGCCTGGACAACAGACTGGATGTCAGAAAAAGGAAAAGAAAAATTACAAGCTTATGGAATTGCGCCTCCGGTAGGCAAGAGTTTTGATAAAGCATATTTGGATGATCTTAAAGTAGAATGCCCGCTTTGCCATTCCATAAATACAAAACTCATCAGCCAGTTTGGCTCTACAGCATGCAAGGCTTTGTATCAATGTAATGATTGCAAAGAGCCATTTGATTATTTTAAGTGTCACTGAATTGAAAGTACCTTTAAGAAAGGTGAACTTTAACTATTATTTTTAAGAAATATGTCATCAATTCTTTTAGAAATTAAAAACGCTGTTGCATGCATTACCCTTAGCAGACCTGAAAAATACAATGCCTTCAACAGGGAAATGGCATTTACATTACAACATGTTTTAGATGAATGTGAAAATAAATCGGAAGTAAGATGTGTATTAATAACAGGCACTGGCAAAGCCTTCTGTGCAGGGCAGGATTTGGGAGAGGTTACTGACCCCAATGGACCAGGAATGGCAAAAATTCTTAAGGAACATTTTAATCCGATTGTCACTAAAATCAGGAATCTCAATAAACCGGTTGTGGCTGCGGTAAATGGCATAGCAGCAGGCGCCGGCGCAAATATTGCATTATGTTGTGATATAGTAATTGCAGCTAAATCTGCTTCCTTTATACAAGCGTTCAGCAAAATAGGTTTGATCCCTGATAATGGAGGAACTTTTTTTCTTCCCCGATTAATAGGTTTTCAAAAAGCAGGCGCCTTCATGATGCTGGGCGATAAAATTGATGCTGAACAGGCAGAAAAAATAGGGATGATCTATAAATTCTTTCCAGATAAAACATTTGCTAAAGAAGCCGAAAGATTAGCATCTGGATTGGCAGAATTACCTACTAAAGGACTCGCTTATACGAAACAGGCGCTTAATAAATCACTGCAACAAAACCTGGCAGATCAGTTACAAACAGAAGATGGNNGAAAGGCTGCTCTTACCAAAGATTTTAAAGAAGGTATCGCTGCTTTTTTGGAAAAAAGAAAACCAAAATTTATCGGGGAATAAGAAACGCATCCTGGTTTAAACTATTATTATCAAAGCCAAGTAAAATAATAAAAACATGGATGAGCAAAATGAATTAGCTAAAAAAGTGGTTGAAAAAATGATGCAGGATGATCTTTTCAGCCATTGGCTCGGAATTCAAATCCTTGAAATAAAAGAAGGATACAGTAAGATTAAGATGAAGGTGAGAAAAGAAATGATTAATGGCCTTGGAATTGTGCATGGAGGAATTGCATTTTCAATGGCAGATAGCGCATTTGCTTTCGCCTGTAATAACCGAAATAATTTATCAGTCGCGCTGGATACCTCTATTAATTTCATAAAACCGGTAC
This sequence comes from Chitinophagaceae bacterium, assembly GCA_003132765.1. Classification (GTDB taxonomy): domain Bacteria; phylum Bacteroidota; class Bacteroidia; order Chitinophagales; family Chitinophagaceae; genus Ginsengibacter. The sequence goes on from PKYU01000122.1 coordinate 41,051, forward strand.
ATGTGGATGATGAACTTGTTGCTGAAGCAAAAGAAATACACAACGGCAAATCTACCGGGCTGTACCAAATAAGCATCACCAACCAGCGAAATCATACAGTTGCTCTCTTTAAGGGGACATGTTTTCGCACTAATAAAACACTTTTATAGAATTTATGATTTTTCAACCATGGGATAAAACCAATAGACTTACAAAATTCATGTAGGGTATTTTCCTTCTATTCATCCAAACTCATTTCCCAAATAAAACTTTGCGACCTTTACCACAATGGAAAAATCAAATTTTATAGATCTGATAAGGATCTTTTGCAAAAGCGGGCATGGGGGGGCTGGCAGTAAACACTTCATGCGCAATAAACTTACAGCCTTTGGCGGACCGGATGGTGGAGATGGTGGAAGAGGGGCGCACATCATGCTCCGGGGTAATTCAAATTTATGGACCTTGTTGCACTTGCGATATTTCAAAAACGTTTTGGCTGAAGATGGAGAAAATGGTAGCAAAAATAATTCCACCGGACGTGATGGTGAAGACATCGCTATTGACGTTCCTTTGGGTACTATTGCAAGAGATGAAGAAACCGGTAAAAAGGAGGCTGAAATAATGGAAGA
>PKYU01000275.1 GCA_003132765.1 Chitinophagaceae bacterium
TTTGGAAAGGCCAGAGAAAATAGCAGGTGGGCAGTTGTATTTTCACCCGGAATGGCAATCTTGCAATTATCCACCAATTCAACCGGGAGCAAATTTTTTGAAATGAGAAGGGGGCCAACTCCTTTTCCGAGCGCACTTCCGCTGTTGAGTACTTTATAATTTTCGGAAATCAGCGGAAGAACTCCATAGCTCACCTTGGTAAAATCAAGGCTTTGATTGATAGCAAGTTCATTCAAAGTCTCAACATCTTCCAATTGAACTTCAAACTGGATTCCGTCTGTATTTATTTTTTCATTTACCAAAGCGTCAAAGATAAATGTATCGTTGGGGCAAGGTGAAAATCCTAATGTGTATTTCATTTTTTTAAGGGAGATTTTGGATTAATATTTTCAATTCTTTATTCAGATTGGTAATAGATTCACTGGTAGCCCATTTTTCTTTGTTTCTTTCTCCCACGGCATTTGAAATACTCCGAAGCTGCAGGAAACTTTGCCGCTGCTGAAGGCATACATAGTGAAAAGCAGCCCCTTCCATACTTTCAACATCCGGGTCAAATTTTTCAACCATTTTTCTTATTACTTCAGGATCATCTGTAATCCTGTTTATCGTTATTCCTTTTGCGATGTGCAGTTTTGAAGATGAAATATAATTGCAATTATTCATGAGCCATCCGTTCTTAAATGGGAAATCATTCTCCTGCAAGAGCCCTGATTCGAAAAGGGTTAGAAAAATTCCCTTCTCTTCAATGCCGCAATCTCCAAAAGTGTCTTTTCCCACTAACACAACGTTCGCATTTTGAAATTTATTATTAAAAGAACCTGCAATTCCTGCCTGGATAACCAGGTCATACTTATTTTGTAACAATTTTCTTGTGAGGTTATAAGTTGCTGAAGTAATCCCTATTCCTGTAACTACCACATCGATTCCATTTTTTTCTTTGAGGAATGGTCCTATTTCAAATTCCGTTGCACTAACAACCAGTACATTCATAATGCAAATCTCGTAATTACGGATCGTATTTTAATTTTCAGAAGCTACCTTTGCCAAAATATTTTTATAAGGAATGGTATATCTAACGAGAATTGAACACTTTAATGCAGCTCATAAACTTTATAATCCTGATTGGACCGAGGAGAAAAATGAAGTAGTATTTGGAAAATGTGCAAATAAAAACTGGCATGGCCATAATTATGAATTATATGTGACCGTAAAAGGCGAAGTAGTTGAGGAAACCGGGTTTCTGGTTGACGTGAAAATCCTGAGTCTTCTGATTAAACAATTTGTAATTGAGAAACTCGATCACAAGAACCTTAATGTGGATGTAGGTTTTTTAAAAGGACGAATGTGCTCTTCAGAAAACCTTGTGAAATCTATATGGGACCAATTGAAGGCACATTTGCCTCCTCCCATTATGTTGCATTGTATTAAACTTTATGAAACACCACGGATTTATGTAGAATATTATGGTGATTGATTTTCTTCAAAAAAAAGTATAAGATGGAAAGAAAAGTTTCGGTTTACCGGAGGGAACATTTTAATGCTGCCCACCGTTTAAATAATCCTTTATGGGATGACGCTAAAAATGAGAAGATTTTCGGAAAATGTAATAATCCATCTTTTCATGGGCATAATTATGAAATAGTTGCTAAAGTGACCGGCATCCCTGATCCCCAAACGGGATATGTAATAGACATGAAAAAGTTGAGTGATATTATTAAGGAGGNNGTCTGTTCTGGAAAAGTTTGACCATAAAAACCTGAACCTGGATGTAAAAGACTTTGAAAATTTGAACCCAACGGCTGAAAATATTGTTATAGTTATTTATAATTTGCTTAGAGAGAAGATTAATAATGAACTTAAATTGCAGGTCAGGTTATATGAGACTCCCCGAAACTTTGCAGAATATCCTGCAGAATAAACCCTATTAAAAGTAAATATATGGCTTATAGGAAAATTGAGCAATACGACGAAAATGTTACGGCAGGCTTAATGAAAAATTACAGGGATACATTAGCCCTTTTGGGAGAAAATCCGGACAGGGAGGGATTATTAAAGACACCTGAGCGATTGGCAAAAGCGATGNNATTCTGCAAAATTTCATGAGGAAGTTAATGAAATGATAATAGTAAAGGATATTGAATTGTATAGTATGTGCGAACACCACATGCTACCTTTTTTTGGAAAAGCTCATATCGCATACATTCCAAATGGATGGATAACCGGGTTAAGTAAACTTGCCAGGGTAGTAGATGTTTTTTCAAGGCGGCTGCAGGTGCAGGAGCGCCTGACAACACAAATACTTGAAGCTATTAAAGACAGTCTAAATCCCTTAGGAGTTGCGGTAGTTATTGAAGCTGCCCATCTTTGCATGATGATGCGGGGAGTTCAAAAGCAAAATTCAGTTACTACTACATCCGCATTTTATGGAGAGTTTGAAAAGCAATCCACCAGGAATGAATTTATCAATCTCATCCAGGCAGATCTCATTAAGAAAAGATAAAAATATCTGAATGAAACGAGCATTTATTTTCCCCGGACAAGGTTCTCAATTTGTTGGAATGGGAAAAACCATATATGAAAGCGATGATGCCGCCAAAGTATGGTTTGAATCGGCAAATGATATCCTCGGTTTTCGTATTTCAGATATAATGTTTGCCGGAACTTCTGAAGACCTTAGGCAGACTAACGTTACCCAACCCGCCGTTTTTCTCCATTCTGTCATTGCATTTCTTACCATCGCCGAGGACAAACCTGATATGGTAGCCGGCCATTCCCTTGGAGAATTTTCCGCTTTGGTGGCAAATGGTTGTCTTGCCTTTGAAGATGCCTTAAGACTCGTCTCTATCAGGGCTCAGGCTATGCAAAAAGCTTGTGAAATGAATCCTTCAACAATGGCTGCCGTACTCACTCTGGAAGATAAAAAAGTAGAAGAGATTTGTGCTTCTATAAAGGATGAAATTGTTGTAGCTGCTAACTATAATTGCCCGGGCCAAATAGTTATTTCAGGATCCATAAAAGGAATTGAGGAAGCATGCAAACTATTAAAAGAGGCAGGCGCAAAACGGACGTTGATTCTCCCGGTTGGGGGAGCTTTCCATTCGCCCTTAATGCAGCCTGCAAAAGAAGAATTATCGGCAGCAATTGAAAAGACTCTTTTTAAATCACCTTCCTGCCCGGTTTATCAAAATGTTGTTGCAAAAGCAGTTATTGATCCAACTGAAATTAAGTCTAATTTAATTTCACAGTTAACCGGCCCCGTAAGATGGACACAAACAATTATGAAAATGGCAGAAGATGGAGCTACCCATTTTACAGAATCAGGACCGGGAAAAGTANNATTGGTCCAAAAAATAAATAAAGAAGTGCAGGTGGATGGAATTGGGTAAGGCCATTTTTTACTTTACTAGGTTCGGCCTCCTGATTTCAAATTTTTAATGCCAGGGCATTAATTAATTCTGCTTTCTCTCATTTTCTATTTTGTTGCTGAACAAAATCTGATATTTCACATTATTTCTTTACTTTCAGTATTCATTAAGTTTACCAACTATGTCTCATCCGCTTTTTCGTAAGAAGAGTATTGTTGCGATTTTAGAAGATGCTAAAGAAGGTCTTTCTGATGCAACACACTCTGCGTCAGGATTGAAAAAGGTGTTAAGAGTGAGAGATCTTACCGCTATGGGTATTGCAGCAATAGTCGGAGCCGGTATATTTTCAACTATAGGAAATGCATCTTACCAGGGCGGACCGGGTGTTGCCCTCTTATTTGTTCTTACGNNTGCGGATTTTCCGCATTGTGCTATGCTGAATTTGCTTCACGAATACCGGTGAGCGGTAGCGCTTATACCTATGCTTATGCAGCTTTTGGAGAACTTATTGCATGGATCATTGGATGGGATCTTTTGATGGAATATGCTATTGGAAATATTGCTGTAGCTATCTCCTGGAGCCAATACTTTGTAAATTTGCTTGAAGGCCTTCATATACATGTTCCTTCTTTTTTAACTGTTGATTTCGTGAGTGCTTCGCGGGGATTTCATGCAGCTACTCTTGAATTGGCAAAGGGCACTTCAATAACGGATCTTACTGAAAATGTAAGGCAAGGTTACTTTGCATGGATGCAAGCTCCGCATATTGGAAATTTTAAATTTATAGCCGATATACCGGCTCTTGGTATTGTATTTCTAATAACCTGGCTGGTATATACCGGTATGAAGGAAACAAGAAAAGCTACAAATCTCATGGTTGGGTTAAAAATTATCATCATTCTTGCAGTAATTGCGATAGGATTTTTTTATGTAACGCCTGCCAACTGGAGTCCCTTCTTGCCTAACGGATTTGGGGGTATGATGAAAGGAGTTTCGGCAGTTTTCTTTGCTTATATCGGGTTCGATGCAATATCAACAACGGCTGAAGAATGTCAAAATCCGCAAAGGGATTTACCGAAAGGAATGATCTATTCCCTCATTATTTGTACTATTCTTTATATTTTAATCGCAATTGTATTAACAGGTATGGTTTCATACAAACAATTGNNTTGTATTTAAACAAGTGGGGCTAGATAAGATTAGCTATATCATTTCATTTAGTGCCGTCATTGCCACGGCAAGCGTATTGTTGGTTTTTCAGATGGGGCAGCCTCGTATCTGGATGAGCATGAGTCGTGATGGCCTGTTGCCAAAAATATTTGGCCGTATTCATCCAATATATAAAACACCTTCATTTTCAACTATTCTGACCGGTTTTGTTGTGGCAGTACCCGCCCTTTTCTTAAATCTCACTCAAGTGACTGACCTTACCAGCATAGGCACTTTGTTTGCGTTTGTGCTTGTATGTGGCGGAGTGCTGTTATTACCTGCCCGTGAGGAGGGGGAAGCTGCACCAAAATTTAGAATACCATTTATCAGCGCCCAATATATTGTACCGGTTTTATTTATTGTTGGAGTCTTATTTTTCTGGAAAAATTTTATTGGATTGTTTGATTTTAGTGATGGATGGGAGGTCTTTCGGGATAAATTACCTTTCTTTTTATTTGTAATATTAGCAACTGCATTAACGATCGCTTCATTCGTAAAAAAGCTGTCACTTATACCTACTCTNNAAGTTGCTTTTATTTAATGACGGAACTGGGATATACCAATTGGATGCGTTTTCTGATCTGGCTGGTGGTTGGCCTCGTCATTTATTTCTTGTACAGCAGGCATCATAGTAAATTGAAGGTTCAGGATACCATTTAAAGATTTGAGCGCGGCGTCGTTACAATTAAAGGTCTATTCCTGGTGGCAAATTTCTGCAAACTCGAATCTTAAAGCATTTACCAGAAACCTAACTCCTGATACCCAATACCTACTACCTCAAACCATGTCCTTATCTTTGCAGAATGAAATACCAGTTGGGAGATAAAATTATAGTGCTCCATTCCAACGAAGAAGGCGAAGTTGTTGACATTATCAATGATAAAATGGTATTGGTTGATGTGGAGGGAGTCCGCTTTCCGGTATATAACGATCAAATTGATTTTCCATATTTCAAAAGATTTTCTGAAAAAAAATCTTACAACTTTTCAAATCCTGCCGATAAGGATCAACGTGATGCTGACAAGAAATCTCCTAAGCGATACATTGACGACATAAAAAAAGAAAAGGAAATTATAAAAAATAGAGAAAACGAGGGCATGTGGCTTTCTTTTCTGCCTGTTTTTGATAAAGATATCTTTGACGACGATGTGGTAGAAAGCTTTAAATTATATCTTATCAATCAAACTGATCAAACTTTTGATTTTTCATATAAAATTAAATTCTCAGGATTGCCGGAATTTGAATTAAAAAACCAAATATTTCCCCTTAGTGATTTTTATCTCCATGATGTCCCTTTTGAGGATATGAATGATGCTCCCAAATTTGAATTTGACTTTTCTCTCCTCAATAAAGACAAGAAAAAAGCAGATCATTATGAAACAGTTCTAAAGATTAAGGCTAAACAATTGTTTCAAAAAATCGAGGAAATGAAAATGAAGAATGAACCAACTTTTGCATTCCAGCTTTTTGAAAATTATCCGGATAAAGTTGATGAAGTAATTCCGGAATACAGAAATACTTATGGCCTTTTATATGATGCTTCCGAAGTCC
>PKYU01000390.1 GCA_003132765.1 Chitinophagaceae bacterium
GCCAAAGGTCAGGCAACTTTTCGTAGCTGGAAACCAATAAAAGGCAGGGATTGAGCGAATTATAAATTAATGATCCCGTTTTTTACCGCATACATTACGAGACCCACCCGTGTTTTCACGTTTAATTTTTGGAATAATTCATCACGGTAGCCATCTATGGTGCGTGGACTCAGGAACATCTGGTCAGCTATTTCTTTATAGGTAAGTTCTGTGCAGGCATATTTCAAAAAAGTGATTTCCTTATCATTCAGTTTGGTAATTGTTTTTACCTGGCTGTCACTTTCATCAAGGGAATTTATAGAATGTATAAGCTTGCCGGTAACCATTTCGGAATAGTAAAAACCTTTCGTAGTAATATCATCAAGTGCGGCCCGCAATTCGGAAGGGTCGCAATCCTTCAATATGTATCCCTTAGCCCCTGCCTTAAACATCCTGATAATCGAATTTTCATGGTCATACATAGATAATGCCAGAACCTTCACCTCCGGGTGCTTCTCTTTCAGCCACATGGTGGTTTCATACCCATCCATCACGGGCATATTGATGTCCATTAAAACGATGTCAGGCACAACTCCCGAATGAAGCGCTTTCTCAAAGTCTTCGCCGTTATCCGCCTGGAACAATACATGATAATCCCCAAAACTATTAATCAGGCTGGCAAGGCCGCTCCGCAGCAGCACATGGTCATCCACCAATACTACTCCAATTATTTTTTTATTTTTCTGCATCTTCTGTTTTTAGTGTAAGGGTAACTGTTGTTCCTTTTTCCAATGTACTGGCCAGATTGAAATCTGCATTAATGATCTTTGCCCGGTTGTACATATTTCTGAGCCCGAGGCCGTACCCGTCATAAATATTTAAGTTAAGCATACCTGCATCAAATCCGGTTCCGTTATCAGCGATCTCGAGCAGCAGTAACCCTGGTTGAAATTTCAATTGAACCGAAATAGATGTAGCCCGTGCATGCTTCACTATATTCTGCAAAACCTCCTGCGCAATCCTGAAGATAATTACNNGAACCTGTACGGTTCTCCTTTCACTTCAAAATTAACCGAATAACTTCCCGATTTTCTAATCATCCCCAGTTCATACTCCACAGATCGCATAAGTCCAAGGTCCTTTATATGATCCGTGTTTAAGCTTTTTGAAATGTCCCTCAAATCCTGTATCGCCTTGGAGATAAGCTCCTTACTCGCATTTATTTTATCCTGCATACCGGCAAGATCATTATTGTTCATAGTATTAATATTCAGCTTGGCAAGACTAAGACACTGCCCGATATTATCATGGATTTCCTGCGAAATACTTTTAAGCGTTTGCTCTTTTATTTCCAGTTGTGACTCAAATAATTCTTTATCAAAATTGATCTGCATCTGATTCTTCTCATTTAAGTATTGCAATTGTCTTTTCTGGTAAACCAAAATAAGTATAATAATCCCGATTGCCACAATAATAAAGAATATTGAAGCAACAATGATTATCGTGACTTGGTTTGAAAGGCTATCCATAAAAAGCTACATAAAGTAAGAACAGAAGTTAAAAAAAGCAATACATTCTGCACAGCCCACAGATCGCCTAAAATTACTCTATCTGCGATGGTAAGCTTATTTGAAAAGTAACTGTAAGATAAAATGATCAGAAAACTTCCCAGGAAATAGACCAGGTATCCGGAGACAACCCATAAATTGAAATTAAGCAAAATATTTTTTTCTGTCAACCTGGCTAATAGCTCGTGGAAATAAAAAAGGGAAGCAATTATTACCGCTAGAAACAGGAAGGAATTGCTGAAACTGTTAAAAAATGAATGCCTTAAAATAAAGTCAGATAAAATAAAATTGAAGACAACTAAAGAAAATAATACAATAATAATTTGTTTGTTTGTTTTATTTACCAGGAGGTTGTAAAAATAGTATCCAAAAACAATAGCTGATATGAAATAATGAATATCGTAAAGCCAGTTGTTATCCTTATCATCTTCAAAAGCCAGAACAGATGCATAAGTAAAAATTATTGCAGCCAGAAAATAATAAACAATAAGAACCTTCTCCCTCATCGATTTACTTCTTCTATACTCCAGCACAAAAGCAAGGGCATAAATCATATAAGAGAGCGGTTCTAAGAAACTTCTTAAGAAAGACGTCATCAATCAACAAATGTTTAAATGGTTATTCAATTACAAACAACAGTATTTTAATCCCACCATATGGCATGGTAGTATTTATTATCGTTTCATTCAGATTTATTAAAATCTTTGCCGATTTTTACACTTCATATATAATTGAAGTTTTTAACCTTATATCGGGCGACATGGGTAGGGCNNTTAGCTGCTGGTTCTGGTTTTCCACCCTTACCACCCTTACCTCGCTTGTGATACACCTCTGCATAAATCTTAAATACCGGTTTCTTATCTGGCGGATAGGAGGCTTTAAATCTTATAACGATGTCCTTACTGCCCTCACATAGTTTAGCCATTTGCTCGCTACGGCAATAGCATTCAATCATAGTTTCGTTTTGCATAAAATAATTTTTTAATGGTTAAAACAATTTTCTATAAAGCTATCAATCCCTTTTTGCATTTGCAACAGTAAGCCCAATAAACCGTGATTTGATTTCAAAAAACCGTGAATACACCTCCATTCAGAGGGTTCTTATACCCTTGTTACAGAAAGCTGAATTTGTAATATTTGAAGACGAAAGGATACCCAATTTTTATCTAATAGGATATCTCCGTAATAGAATCCAAATTGAGGAATCTCTGCTTCTGAAAAAAGCAATACCATATTTTTATACAAAAATTTTATCACACTAAAAAAGAAAATGTATG
>PKYU01000460.1 GCA_003132765.1 Chitinophagaceae bacterium
AAATCGAGATAACGTCCCCCACCATAACTTGTAAATCCTGATGTGGCATCCCCGAATGGAACAAATAAATAATCTTTCAATTTTTCCCGCTGCATCAGGGCTTCAGATTGATAAATATATAAATACAGGAGATTGCCGTTCAACTTAAATGTCAGCAAACCATATTTGAAATACTTCTGCTTTTTACCAGATGAAGTAGTCATAAAAAATCCTTTCGTATCAGTAATTTTTCTAAAGGATGAAAGTACCCGGTAATTTTCATCTATGTCATAAAAATGTAGGTATTTCCTGTCTTCTTTACCTATCACATCATGAGTATTAATATAACTCTCCTGGTAAGCAAGTAAAGAATCTTTATACACTTTGTTTTGGCCTTTCGCCTTTTGTATAAAAGGGAATAGGAAAAACGTCGCGAAAGCAGACCCGGCGAGTATTTTGCTTATAAAAAACATGAGATAAATATAATATGAGAACGACCGAATTACATTTCGAAGGTAATCTATCCATCAAATTATTTTCTGATGATCCTGCATATCAGTTTAAATCACTTTCCCATGCCCTTCACATCCTGCTAACCTGAAAATAATTCCAGGTTAATGATATATTCACATTTTTGAATTGTACTTTTATCATTGCAAGGCTCCTCCAAAATGAACTCACATTATAAGAAAGTATCTGCTGCAGGTTTATTGGTTGCCCTTGGCATTATTTATGGGGATATCGGAACTTCTCCTCTTTATACTTTTCAGACAATTCTTAATGAAGGCGGTGGCGTAACCAAAGAACTAGTATTTGGAGCCATCTCCTGTATTTTCTGGACATTAACCCTGCAGACTACTTTTAAGTATGTTATCATGACGCTGCAGGCAGATAACCATGGTGAAGGCGGCGTTTTTTCATTGTATGCACTGGTTAAAAGATTTGGTAAGAAATTGGTTTACCCTGCAATTATAGGCGCCGGCACTTTGCTGGCAGATGGAATCATTACGCCACCCATTACGGTAACATCGGCCATTGAAGGGCTGAGTATGGTAAAAGGAATGGAACAACACATTATTCCCGGCAATGCACTAGTTATTGAAATAGTGCTGGTAATTCTAATACTGCTCTTTATTTTTCAGCGTTTTGGTACTAAGGTTGTAGGTGGATCATTCGGCCCCATTATGTTCATGTGGTTTACAATGATAGGAGTTTTAGGTGCCCGGCAAATGATACAATATCCGGGAATATTTGCTTCTCTAAGTCCGGTATATGGCATTAAATTGTTGACAGAACATCCCGGAGGTTTTTGGTTACTGGGTGCAGTCTTTCTTTGTACTACAGGAGCAGAAGCGCTTTACTCTGATTTAGGACACTGCGGAAAAAAGAACATTCAGGTGAGTTGGATAGTTGTGAAAAGTGCGTTGGTACTAAATTACATGGGGCAGGGAGCATGGGCGCTCTTGCAAAACAAACCTAACCTTGGTGGCATTAATCCTTTTTTTGCTATTGTTCCACATTCTTTCCTGTTGTTGAGCATATTTATTGCAACTGCGGCTTCTATTATCGCCAGCCAGGCACTAATCAGCGGCTCTTTTACATTGATCAGCGAAGCAATCAGTTTAGGATTCTGGCCCAGGATAAAAGTGAAGTACCCAACTAATATCAGGGGACAAATTTATATCCCAAGTATTAACTGGATATTATTTGTGGGATGCACTTTAGTTGTATTATATTTTAAAACCAGTGAGGCTATGACAGCTGCGTATGGTTTTTCTATCACTATTGCCATGCTGATGACAACCATTTTAATGTCTTATTTTTTGCGATATATCAAACACTATCCTTTCTGGATCGTTGGCGCTATCATTACTATTTTTTTATGTGTGGAAACCACTTTTTTTATTACCAATGCAATTAAGCTATTGAAAAGATTGTTCTTCCTTGTTTTTGAAATAGGGCTTATTACAACTATGTATGTGTGGTATAATGCCCGAAAGATAACGCTAAGGCTGTTAACATTTCTTCCATTGAAAGATTATTTTCATTCATTTGAACAATTAAGTACCGATAAAAGTATCCCAAAATTTGCCACACACGTGGTGTACCTTACCAAAGCCGATCATAAAAAAATAGAGAAAAGAATAATCGAATCTATTTTTTCCAATCCTGCAAAGCGCGCCGATTGCTATTGGTTTATTAATATCAACCGCGCGGATGAGCCCTATACTACGGAATACGGAGCGGAAGTACTGTTGAAAAACAGGATTATAAGAATTGATTTTAATTTAGGCTTCAGGATACAACCCAAAATTGGACTGATGCTTAAAAAGGTGGTGGCAGAAATGATCAGCAATAAAGAAATTGTTATCGAGAATCCCAATCCGGTTATTTATAAAGATCCTTTGAATGATTTCAGGTTTGTTATTCTCGAAAGATTTCTTTCCTTTGATAATGAATTCTCTGCAACGGATGGTTTCATATTAAACACTTACTTTAGCCTACTGAGGCTTTCCCGTTCAGATAGTGAAACGTATGGTATTGATAGCGACTGGACAGTTATAGAAAAAGTTCCTTTGGTTGTTGCCCCAGTATCAAACAT
>PKYU01000001.1 GCA_003132765.1 Chitinophagaceae bacterium
CAAAGACATTTGACGTAAACGAAATTGCTAAGATTAAACCCATGCCAGTTTTGAAATTAAATTCGAATAATCCAAGTAATAGTCAATTCGTTACAAATCACGGATCTCACAGTTCGCATAGTTCGCATAGTTCCCATAGTTCTCACTATTCTCATAGGTCAGGGGGAATTTAAAATTTTCTATTATGGAATTTCAGAATGAAATTAAAGACAATGAAATTATAGTCTTTGCAGATACTTCNNTTCTAAGGATAGCATTTTTAAATGTTTATACTGGTATGGAGATAAATTTCATGTTAATATTTCCTTTGCTGATATTAATACCTACAGGATTGCAATAAAATCTTCTGGGAATAATATCTTAACCAACAAGCAATTAGAAGAGTATCTGCTCAAACTTGAAAGAGATTTGATTGATTTTAATTTGCGTGATATTGTAACAAAAGAAACAATGAACATTAGAGATTTATTAATTGCAAAAGCATTTTCAAATGGAGAGTTTGACGAGACCCCACCAGAGAATATATCAGACCCTGTAGGTTTTCACCCAAGTAAATTATAAATGATCGGGCCTCATCATTTAGATAAATCATTTCAATATTCGTCTAAGGATTTAAAAAAGTTTCTAGAAAGACCAGAAGACATAGATATTAAAAAATCTATTTGCATTGATGTTCCTTGCGGCAATGGCAGGAATATTTTTTTTCTAGCGTCTCATTTTGATAAGGTTATTGGGATTGATATAAATAGGGAATATTTAAATGAAATAGAGACTTTTAAAGCAGTGTATAGAACAAATAATATAAGCTGTAAAATTTATGATTTAAAAATTATAATTCCAGATGAGATTTCAAAAGCAAACCTTGTTTCTATTATCCATTTCTATGATAAACAAGTGATAGAAGGTATAAAAAGGAATTTACAACCTGGCGCGATATTATTTGTTGAGACACCAAATTGCAGAGGGGGTAATTATTTAGATCTTCCTAATGAAAACGACTTAGTGACATTTTTAGAAGGATTTGATATTTTGTCAATGAAAAAAAATTATTGCAATTCAAATTATAGGGAACAAAAAAATATTTCATTCACAGCTGTTTTAATAAAATGTTGATTGCAGGAAGTACAAAAGTCTGATAGAAGATCAAGGAAATTTAATGATATCGACCATTACAATTTAAAAACAAATGGTAAATATTATCTTTTGCCTTTTCGTTTTCAAAGAATTACTTCCGAAAAAGAAATTATAGTTAATGAGGTTGGAGATTATTTAATACTTCCTAAAGGAACATTTGAAAGAATAGTGAAAAGGTTAATTCAAAAAGAAACAGAACCCGAACTTTACGGTGATTTAATAGCCAATTTTTTTATTTCGGAAGAAAAAATATCTCCATTAGTTGACATTCTTGCAACAAGGTATAGAACAAAAAAACATTTCCTTAATTATTTTACTGGGTTACATATTTTCGTAATATCACTTAGATGTGAGCATACTTGTTTTTATTGCCAGGTATCACGTGTTACTGAAAATAAGGATAAATATGATATGCCAATTAGTGATATTGATAAGGGAATTGAATTGATGTTCAAATCTCCTAATCCTCATGTAACAATGGAATTTCAAGGTGGAGAAGCACTTCTTGCTTTTGATAATATAAAATATGCTGTTGAAAGATCGGAAAAAATTGCTAGCAAAATGAATAAGGGAATAACATTTGTAATCTGTACAAACTTAGCTTTAATAACAGAGGAAATTTTACAATATTGTAAGGAACACAAAATCTTAATTTCAACCTCCTTAGATGGCCCTAAATATATTCATGACTCAAATAGAAACAAACCACATGCAAGTAGCTACGAATATGCAATTAAAGGAATTGAACTTGCCCGTAAAATTTTAGGACACGACCAGGTTTCAGCTTTAATGACCACAACAAAATTATCGCTTGAATATCCTGTAGAAATCGTAGATGAATATTTCAATTTGGGCTTTCAGGGTGTTTTTCTTAGAAATATAAGTCCATACGGCTTTGCCCTAAGAACTGAAAAATCTAAGTATAGCACTGAAAAATTTCTATTCTTTTACAAGAAAGCACTTAACAGAATTTTAGAATACAATTTCAAGGGACACTATTTTACAGAAGATTTAGCTAGAATATTCTTAACAAAAATTTTAACACCCTTTAATGTTGGTTTTGTTGACTTACAATCACCAGCTGGATTGATAAGCGGTGTAATTGTATTTAATTATGATGGTGGCGTTTATGCTACAGACGAAAGCAGAATGCTAGCAGAGCAAAAAGATTACACTTTTAAATTAGGAACTTTAGGCAATAATTATAACGAATTATATTTTGGTAAGAAGGCGCAAGAAATAGCTCAAATTTGGTCAAATGAGGCTTTGGCAGGATGCTCAGAGTGTGCCTTTCAACAATATTGTGGTGCAGATCCTGTTCATAATCATGCAACACAAGGTGACATGTATGGTTATAGGCCCAATAGTGATTTTTGCCAAAAAAATATGGAAATAATTCGTTATTTAATTGAGCTAATGGAAGGGGATGAAAGGATTAAAAAGATTTTTGAAAGTTGGGTTAAACAACGAAATTAAGCATGTTATTAAGAACAAAGGGTATACCTATAAATATTGACGATTATATTGTTGGGCGTATAACAACCGACCCAACAAATATTGATAGTCATTCAATCCTTTTATGCGAAGATGAGATACCCGAATTCGAATACTTTAAAGGTTTGGCTATAATTACCAAACAACAAGAACCGCGTTTAGATAACAAGGAAAAAGTAGTATTCAAAATTCCTGCTCTTAACCATCTAACTAATGGTGATTTAATTTCAATTGGCTTAGACGGAAATATCAGTACACTTTATCGTGTAAACTCTTATCATAACACATTACTTGCAACTGAAAGATGTAACAGTAATTGTTTGATGTGTTCGCAACCACCCAAGGACAAAAATGATATTCCTCTATTGTATTCTATTTATCAAAAATTAATTCCACTAATTCCTAAAGATTGTATTGAAATTGGTATTTCAGGCGGTGAACCAACACTAATGGGCCAACTCTTTTTTGAACTTCTATCTCAATTAAAAACTGAATTACCCAACACAGAGATTCATGTTTTAACCAATGGACGCTCATTTGCTTGGATCAATATGGCAGAAAAACTTAATCGACTAGGGTATAATCGTTTAATGCTTGGTATCCCAGTTTACGCTGATTATTATCAGGTTCACGACTACATTGTTCAAACAGAAAATGCATTTTATCAAACAATTCTTGGTTTGCATAACTTAGCAAGTTTAAGTCAACGCCTTGAAGTTCGTGTGGTGCTTCACAAACAAACAATCCCGCGTTTGACGAGACTTGCAAAATATATATATAAAAATTTACCTTTTGTAGAACATGTTGCTTTTATGGGACTTGAGTATATTGGTTATACACCACACAATATTCAAAAACTCTGGATTGACCCATATGACTACCAAAATGAACTTGGGGAAGCTGTAGAATTCTTAGCAGGACAAGGAATGCACGTTTCAATTTACAATACTCCCCTTTGTGTTTTACCCGAACGACTTTGGAAATTTGCACGAAAATCAATTTCAGATTGGAAAAATGATTATTTGCCAGAGTGTTCTTTATGTACAAAACTAAATGAGTGCGGTGGACTGTTTACATGGAACTTGAAAAAGCATAGCGAGTATATTCGACCATTCATTACATAACAAAAATTGGTATTAAACATAANNTTTCATTCCTTCTTCCTATGCTTCCTCAACGTATTTAGAATTACGTTTGCCACAGAAGTACGCTTCCGATCCATTTCTTCATTTGTTATAGCATCATAAGCAACATTAACACGGTATCCTTTCATATTTACTTCTTCTGGAATCTGTTCTTTCACTGATTCGTCCAAAAATGAAAATAGAGCATCTGGCGTAAAGAAGAGCACAGACTTGTTTTCAAAATCGGTTATATCGGCCTTGCATTTCTGTTTGATCTTTTCCAACTGCTTCATATCACCAGATAGTGATACAATGGTGGTATATCCTGCGTCTATGCATTTAACAATATTATGCATTTCCCAATTTGCATCTGTCGTCACACAAATTTCAACCGCAATGGTTTTATACTCTCTGGTGAGTAATACATCTACACTACCTTTTTGCCTCGGGGTTTGTNNAACCAGCGTTTGTAAATATGTATGTGTTGATGTATCCTGCTGTTCTGTTTCCTTTTGTATTGTAATTTCTTTAGTTTCTTTTGCAGGTATTTCTTGTAATATAGAAGCGAGGGGCTGTGGGACATCTTTCTTCTCAACTTCTTTCTTAATAACCGATATTTCCTTCTGAGGTATTTCAAATGAAAGTGTTTCATTCAGTAGCTTTTCAATTTCAGTTCTTTTCTTGCTGTAGAGATTTCTTGAATGGTTCACAACTGATGCAATTCTTTGTTCTTGAATATCTTTTGGGATGAGTTGTAAAGAAACTGTATCAAGGGAACAGTCATATTGAGGCTGCTCTATGCGTATCACGGCTTCACCTTTGCCTAAATTTTGTAGATCAATAACATCAAATGTAGTAAACCCATCTTTTAGTTTTTTAGCATCTTGTTCACCTACTCTAAAAACGATTTTTGTATACGCATTACTTAAGACACTGTTTAAGAGTTCGCCATCTTCACTTTGTAATTGTTGTAAATCCTGGTGCGAAAGGATTAAGCCAACATTGTACTTCCTTATACCTGATAACATTTCTTTGATGGATGGTGTAATGAAATTTTGGAATACATCAAGATAAATAAAGAAAGGGTTTCGGATGGCTTTACTCTGCCGTGCAAAAGCTGCCTGGTGAATCTTGGAAAGTATGAGTGATCCTAGGAGATAACTGTTTTCAGTGCCGATTAAGCCTTGCGATAATTTGACTAGAATAATTTTATTGGTATTGATCAGATTTTCGAAATCAAGACCTGTCTTTTGGATGATGATATTCCTGATTGTCCTTGGGCGTAAGAAGGTATCAAGGCGGGTTACTATCGGGCCTATTGAATTCGACTTTAATAAGGGGAATTCTTTCTGCCAGTAATATAAAACAGAGGGATCTTGAACTGTTTGCAAAAATCTATTGCGATAATCTTTTTCAATAANNCAGGATGGCATTCCCCAATACGGAATTCATTTGATCGCCCCATGATGTAGAAAGTTTCCGGAAGGACGCCACTAAATCAGAAGAAAGTATTTCTTTTTCAATGTCATTGTGTGCTTCTAATATATTAAGACCAACTGGATATTCAGTATCAGATGGATCAATCAAAACAATATCTTGAAGGCGTTCATCTGGAATATGAGTAATAACATCATCAATTAAATCTCCATGGGGGTCTAAAAGTACAAGGCCTAACCCTTTTTGGCAATCCTGGATAATGAGGTTGGCGATAAGGGTTGACTTTCCAGTTCCGGTGGCACCTATGATATGGGTATGTTTTAGTCGCTCATCGATCCCTATAGTTACTTTTTCTTCAAGCCCATTATGATTATTACTTCCAAAAACAAAGGCTTTGTTTCTTGCAATCGGAGGGACTTCNNCTCATCTGCGTTCAATAACATACCTAAACGATGAGATTGCCGGAAGTAAATGTCATTGGCACGTGTGTCAACATCGTAGACTTCTGTCGGCATTGAGAGAAGCGAATTGGTATTACCTACTGATGCGTTCAAAAGTGAATAGGAAATTGATTCAAAAACTCTTTGGCTCTCCTCAATTGTATCTGCCTGTCCAAGTGCCCTGATGCATACTCCAAACAATGGGCTTGCTATTTTCTGNNATCAGCAAAAAAAGAAGACCCGTCATCCATAGTTACAGAATGAGCAATGCTTTCGCTCCATGGATTGACCGTACCGCAAAAGAGTATTTGTATGCCACCTTGTTGATTAGTTTGTAAACTACCCAATGCCCCAAACAACCCAGTCAATGGATCAATTTTGAAATTTTTGGAAATAGGCAATGGTTGAAAAAATTCTTGCCTTAATCCAAAATCAGTTACAAAAACAGGCTTCTCAGCCTGCAAGATATTTTCCAAATAAGCACCATTTTGAACAATGGTAAACTCTGGAAAATATGCTTTGATATTAGTTTCTAATAAAATTGTTTGATGATACCGACAGACAAACTGCACTATGATTTCTTTGGCATTCCCAATGATTTCAAAAGAAATGGGACTAGTTCCAATTGAAAGCATGGTGATTAAAGCTTTCATGCGCTCTGGCGTTATATCCCTTTCCTTCGGAACTTTGACTTGTAGGGCTTGCAATGGCGAATCATCAAGGAATGGAAATACTTCCAATTGTTCATAATCAAGTACCGGTATATCCTCTTGCTTAACTTCTTCCTTGCCACGAAGCCGTTCTAAGGCCTTACTTACTAACGTATGCCGCTTACCATCATCTATAAACGAAAGTGCTGGCATATGCCTTATGTAAGGCATATAGGGAGGTTCTAAGAGTATGGGGACATCTTCAAGATGCCATCCTCGTCCCCGGTATTCCCAGGTGTAGAATTGCGTGGTCAGGTATTGGGAAAGGCTTTGTACCAATTACATTCCTCCTGAAGTTATCTGTTTTTCCAAATCAGTCAATCCACGGATACCCTTGCCTTCAGTAACTTTACCAATGGCTTCTATAACACAATCATGGACACAGCCTTTAAACATGGCTTCTTCATCTGCTTCATAGAAAGTTCTCTTTGAGGCTCTGTCATTTAAATAATCCCCAACTTTGGTGGATTTAAGAATATTGCGCATCGCACTTTCTGTTTCATATAACCACCAGGAAATAAAGAAATCCTTGCCGAAGGGGGCGGCACAAAGATCAATCACCAAATCACCACGTTTAATGCGTAAATATTCACGGGATGCTGAGAACATACCTCCTTCTTTATGTTTTGCTCGTTCAATTTTGACTTCAGGCATTTGGTGATCTTTAATGATCTCCTCAGCTTGTTTGTAGAAGGAATCTGAAGACATATTGAAATAAGGGAAGGAATGTGTCCAGTGAGAAAGAATTTGTGATAAGATTGCCATATGATTTGGGGTTTCAGAAAGATAAATAAAAGAAATTTATAATTCAAATAGAGTAGCTTGGGTTTTTATTATATCTTTTTTAGGTTTGACTTCTTCCTCAACAATTTTCTTTTCCCCGGAGTATATATTTCTGCTCAATAAAATAATTTCTTGTTTGCAACTTTGGTTTGGTTTTTGGAGCGGCAGGGTTGTAGCACTGAAGGGTCGTGATGTTGTTCCATCAATCAATAGCTTTAAGTAAATATGATATTGCGGTAAGTTGACTAAATCCTCACTATAAAATACCGGT
>PKYU01000221.1 GCA_003132765.1 Chitinophagaceae bacterium
TTACAGAAAATACAACTAATATTTTTTTGGAGAGCGCCTGGTTTAATCCCTCTTCAATCAGGAAGACATCCTTCAGGCATAATTTAAGGACTGAGGCTGCAGTGCACTTTGAAAAAGGTGTAGATATCAGTAATACGGTTAATGTATTAAAAAGAGCCGCTTTACTCATTAAGGATATTTGCGGGGGACAGATTTCTTCTGAAGTTGTAGATGAATACCCAGCGCCAAAAATACAAAACGAGATTACCCTTCAAAATCATTACCTGAAGAAAATCAGTGGGAAAAATTATCACCCGGATACCATAAAAAATATTTTAAAAAGCCTTAATTTTTCAATCATCAAGGAAGGACTTGATGAAATAAGAGTCGGAGTTCCTTTTAGTAATCCTGATATTACAATTCCTGCAGATATTATTGAAGAAATAATGAGAATAGACGGATTGGATAGTATTGAAATACCTTCTACTATAAAAATGGCGCCTGCCTTCGAGACGCGGGTTGAGGAGTCCGCCTTAAAGGAAAAGATAGCCGGATGGCTGACCGGAAATGGATTTTCGGAAATATTTACAAACTCCATTACCAACAAAAAGTTTATGGAAGATCAGGTCCTGTCGACTACTGTACAAATAATTAACAGCCTTAGCGAAGATCTGAACGTTTTACGTCCTTCAATGCTGCCAACAGGCCTGGAAACCATCTCCTACAATCTTAACCGGAAAAATTATGATTTGCTTTTTTTTGAGTTTGGCAAAACCTATGCAACTTACAATGCGGGTAAATATCTGGAGACTGAAAACCTTTCCTTATACATGACGGGTAAAAAGAAAGATACGAATTGGAAAACCGGATCAGAAAAAATTGATATTTTTTTTGTAAAAGGAGTTTGTAATACTTTGTTAGGGCTTTTGGGATTAAATGAATATAAATATTCAACAAGTACAAATGAATTATTGAAAGATAATTTTGAAATTTCTTCAAATGGGAAAAAGATTTTGGAAGCAGGAATGGTGAAAAAACCAGTACTTGAAAAATTCAATTTAAAACAACCTGTTTTTTACATAAATATAAATTGGGAATTATTAAGTTCCAACCTTGAAAAAAGAATAATCAAAGTTGAGGAAATTCCAAAATATCCCAAAGTGGAAAGAGATCTCTCCATTATTATAGACAAATCGATCAGTTACCAGTTACTTGAAAATTCAGTAAACTCATTAAAGCTTAAAAAACTTTCCGGGTACAAATTATTTGATGTATTAGGAAGCGAAAAAATAGGGGCTTCAAAAAAGTCCCTTTCCGTTAATTTTACATTTTATGATACAGAAAAAACCTTAACAGATGAAGAAACTGACAGTATGATGAACAAGATAATTACCACAGTAGAAAAGGATTTGAGTGCAGAAATAAGAAGAAACAGCTAAAATGAAAACAATAGAAGAACAGTTCAATTCAATTAATGCAAAATTGCAAATCTTGCTTAAGAACTATTCTTTAATTCAAAAAGAAAGTGGATTATTAACCCGCGAAATTGAAAAAATGAGGAAAAATGAAAAAGATCTNNTCTTGAAATGCAAACCGGCATTTTAAAAGCATCGGCAGGAAAAATGAATGATCTAGAAAAAAATGATTTTCAAAAAAGAATTAATCAATACATCAAAGACCTAGACAAATGCATGGCGATCTTAAATAATTGAAATGGCAACAGATCTGATTCCTGTAAATATTGTAATTGGCGATAGAACCTATCGCATAAAAGTATTACCAACAGATGAGGAATTGGTCAGAAAAACATTGAAGATTATTAACGATAAAATAATGGAATTCAGGTCTATGTTTGCAGGCAAGGATATGCAGGATTATATTGCAATGGTTTTAATTTGGTATGCAACCCAACCACAGGAAGATAAGATGAGTGAAACGCAGCAAAACGATTTCTTAAAAACCCTGGAAAAAATCAATTCACAGTTAGATAAATACATGTAATCGCTTAAAATAATGAATATCAATCCTTTGGCTTCTTATTAGTTTCAACATAAATTTTAATTAGATTTTCTAAAAAAATTTATCATCCAATTTTATCGATACTAATTTGCTATCTTCGTCAATTGTCTTTTTTCAGATTCAGAAGGCCAAAAAGTGGAATACAGATTATGAACCGTATTAAATTTCTAACAAACAATGGAACAATTACTCCCTATAATAATTGGTGTAGTCGCTTTAATAGTGGGCATCATCCTGGGTAAGATTTTATTTGCCAGAAACACCAAAAAACAAATAGAATTAGCGGAACAACAGGCTCAAAAAATTATTTCCGATTCCCAAATCCAGGCAGAAACTCTTAAGAAAGAGAAGCAGCTGGAAGCTAAAGAAAGATTTGTCCAGTTAAAATCTGAGCATGACAAAGAAGTCTTTCAGCGCAACCAGAAAATTAGCGATACAGAAAACCGTATCAAACAAAAAGAGCAGTCTATCAATCAGAAAGACCAGCATGTTGAACGCATCATTAAGGACAATGAGGCTATAAAAGAAACTCTCAACAGGCAAATAGAAGTAGTAAACATAAAGCGTACTGAACTGGAAAAACACCAGGAGGAGCATATCCGCAGACTTGAGAAAGTTGCTGAGCTTTCTGCTGAAGAGGCCAAATCCCAGCTAATTGAATCTTTGCGTAATGAAGCTAATTCACAGGCTCTTTTAATTCAACAGGAAATATTAGACGATGCTAGATTAAGAGCAAATAAAGAAGCCCGTAAAATAATAATTCAAACTATTCAGCGCACTGCTGCTGAGCAGGCTATTGAAAATGCTATAACCGTTTTTAATCTCGAAAGCGATGAAATAAAGGGATCTATTATTGGGCGAGAAGGCAGAAATATCAGGGCAATAGAGGCCGCAACCGGTGTTGATTTGATTGTTGATGACACGCCGGAAGCCATAATTCTATCTTCTTTCGATCCATTGCGTCGGGAAATTGCACGTTTGTCCCCCCAGCGACTAGTTGCTGATGGTCGTATTCACCCTGCCAGAATCGAAGAAATTGTGGATAAAACCAGGAAACAGCTTGAAGAGCAAATCATTGAAATTGGAGAAAGAACTGTTATTGAACTCGGTATACATGGTCTTCATAAAGAACTCGTTAGAATTGTCGGGAAAATGAGATTCAGATCCTCTTATGGCCAGAATTTATTAATGCATAGCCGTGAAGTGGCGAATCTCTGCGGGGTAATGGCTGCTGAATTGGGAATGAACGTGAAGCTGGCAAAGCGTGCG
>PKYU01000369.1 GCA_003132765.1 Chitinophagaceae bacterium
GCGTTTATCTTGAAAAGAAAAAGGACCAAATGTATTTGGGAATGCTAACTGTTTCTCCAATGCAACAGGCAAAAGGTATTGGCAAAATTCTTTTGGCAGCTTCAGAAAAATTTGCGCTGGATGAAAATTGTTATGAAATGGGAATGACAGTCATTTCGATTCGGGATGAACTTATAGGATGGTACGAGAAGCATGGCTATTCAAAGACAGGCGATAAAAGGCCTTTCCCATCTGATATAAAATTTGGAATTCCAAAGATTCCATTAGAATTTGTTGTAATGAAAAAAAAGTTATAGATAATTTATTTCGAAAAAATTTTGAAGATTATATTTACTCAAGTAAAAGCCAATTTAGCTCAGGTGGTAGAGCAGCACCCTCGTAATGTGCAGGTCGTTGGTTCGAGTCCAATAATTGGCTCAAAGAAATAAAGATTTCATTTATTTCTTAATTGTGATTATATTTAGCATTGCTTGATTTATTGTTTGCCCGGTTTCCATTCCTTGGGGTAACATCCGTTTCGCTGAAAACCCGCTGGCCTTGGCACATTACAATTACTTACCCTGTTTTTTTTATTGAAAAATGTTGTTATGAATCTTAGCTCATTTTTTCACCTGGTATATTTAGGAATTTAGAAAGCATTATAAAAATTAATCCTCTACCGTTATTAATTAAACGAAGAATTGACGTTCAAATATTTCTTTCATTATTCACCTAAAATAAATTTTTATGAACACAAAAAAATTTCTTATCGGCGGTATTGTTGGTGGTATTTCATATTTCCTGCTAGGTTACTTGTTTTATGGTAGTCTTTTTGCGGATTTTTTCGCAAAGAATGCCGGCTCCGCAACAGGGGTACCAAAACCTATGGATCAGTTTATTTGGTGGTCGCTTATTTTAGGTAATATTTTAGGTGGATGCCTTTTGTCTTATGTTTTTGTGAAATCAGGCGTTAAATCTGTCGGCTCCGGAATATTAACAGCTGCTGTTATTGGGCTCCTGATGGCAGGATCCTATGATTTTTTGATGTACAGCACCTCCAATCTTACCACGATGACCGGATTAATCGGCGATATTTGTATTTATACACTAATGTCTGCAATTACAGGCGCCATAATTGGTTGGATAAATAGCTTAATAGGGAAGACGAAAAACCCCACTACCTGATTAATAGTGATGANNCTGAGCTGAACTGCCCATGGTTTCCCATTTTTGGAAATAATTATCGGCTAATTTTGCGTGCTACTAATAATTTTACTTGGTATGCAATCCGGGCAATCTGAAAATAATCGTCATTATTACATACTTAATAAGCCAATCCGGATGGTGTCACAATTTGTCAGCCCGCATAATGTAGGTTTATTGGCTGACCTTGGTTTTGATTTTCCAAAAGGAACTCATGCTGTGGGCAGATTAGATAATAATTCTGAAGGATTATTGATATTAACTACCAACAAGAAAGTAACCAGCTTATTGTTCTCAGGGAATACAAAGCATAAGAGAGTATATCTCGTTCAGGTAAATAATCAATTAGGCACGCAAAGCCTGAAACAATTAGAATCAGGAGTTTCAATCAGAATCTCTGGTGGTGAAAATTATATGACTCCTCCATGCGAAGTAGAAATGGTTGATAAACCGGAATCAATTTATCCTTTTCTGAAANNTCGGCAAATCAGGAAAATGATAGCTGCGCTGCATCACCGTTGCAAGAGATTAATACGCATCAGTATAGAGGATTTAACACTTAGCGATTTAAAGCCGGGATGCGTAAGAGAAATAGCAGAAAATGAATTTTTTCAAAAACTAAAAATTGAAAGATTGTAGTTTTTAGAAGATTTTTACTAACGGGTCCTGTCAGCTGGAAATTATGGACCTTATTACACGCCAATCAAAGTAAGAAAGAATAAGATCGATTTGCTTATAGTNNTTTTAACTTATTTATTTATTAATAACCCCTTCCATTGGGATTTGCTTTAGGCAATTCCTTTCTTGGAAGTTTCTCGTCTCTCATGGCTGCATCATAAACAAAACCAGCAATAATTATGGCCGCCTGCTTCAGGTCTTCTTCCTGCAGATGTTCTGACACATCCATATTGCTGTGATGGTTCCGTGTATCATACTCCAAAGGATCCTGGATAAACTGGAACCCCGGAAGGCCTACGGCATCAAATGAAAGGTGATCTGTTCCGCCGGTATTGCTTACCGTAAGCGTTTTTGCTCCCAGATCATTAAAGGGCACTAACCATTGCTGAAAGATAGGTCGAACAGCTTCATTGCCCTGCAAATAAACACCCCGGATTTTTCCGGTACCATTGTCAAGGTTGAAATACACATCAAACTTTTCATGAGCAGGAAGCAATTTCATATCAGCAGGATCTGCGCAAGTTTTTTTAACATATCCTCTTGATCCCAATAAACCTTCTTCTTCCCTGCTCCATAAGGCAATTCTGATCGTCCTCCTTGGTTGTATGCCTATAGCTCTTAATATTCTAACGGCCTCCATCATTACCATTGATCCGGCACCGTTATCAGTGGCGCCTGTTCCACCCTGCCATGAATCAAGGTGCCCGCCAAGCATCACCACTTCATCCTTTAGATTTTTGTCGGTTCCGGGTATTTCAGC
The DNA here is from genome assembly GCA_003132765.1 of Chitinophagaceae bacterium. Lineage (GTDB taxonomy): Bacteria > Bacteroidota > Bacteroidia > Chitinophagales > Chitinophagaceae > Ginsengibacter. The sequence goes on from PKYU01000369.1 coordinate 2,621, forward strand.
AATTACATTATATCCCATTGTATCGACTGTAAAAAATTTTGTTTTTACTTCTACATCCATTTTTTCAGGAACATTATTTTTAAGCAACCGGACTATCATCATATAATCTTCCCACTGCAAAGCTATATCGAGGAAGTTGGCAGGATCCGTAATTTTATAAGGACCTGCCTGTTGCACGAAAATAGTACCTTCATGATTGCGGGAGCTGCTGGTAAATATAGCAACTGCTCCTTCCCTAACAGCCATTGATTTTAAAGAATTAATTAGCTTTTGCTGGCCAATATACCTGCTTCTGTTTTGCTCTCTCCTCATTCGCATCTCAGCAGTATCAGTAGGTTTTAATTCTATATTTTCCATTGAATCCAATTCCTCATCAGAATATCTTCTTGCATCCGGCTTAAAACTTAATTTATAGGAATCATCCGAATCCATAAGTAAAATCTTTCCTTTCACCTTACCTTTATATTCATCTAGTCCTGCTGAATCTTTTGCGGTAATCAGGATCACTTCTGCATTTTGTTGCCCGATAGTTCCCATGGTCCAGGATTTTGGATATGCTTCTAAGGATTTATACCATGGAGCTGTCAGAGCGACATAAGATTTTTCCAACTCCCAGCTTTTACCAAAATCTCCCCAGGGATCGAGTTTAGCATTGGTTAATCCCCATTGTGCTAATTGATTTTTGGCATAATTAGCAGCCCTCATAAAACCAGGTGAACTTGTAAGCCTCGGGCCGCTTGCATCCGTAAGATGAAAAGCAATATCCATTACTTTCGAATGTTGCAAACCTTCTTTTCGAATCTGGTTCATTACAGAAGTATCTATATTTTCAGTTTGAGCGGAAACCAGGGAAGGAATCAATAGAAAAATTAAGAGGCCTGCTTTTGTATATTTCATAGATGAAATTTTTTGAGAAGGTAATAAGTATTTTATTCAATAAAAAATAAAATAGAAAAACAGGAATATTAGCCCCTTAAGATATATGAAGCCAGCAATACAGACTGCCATTATGATTGATTCATATTTATAAAAAATTATGGGAACCAAAAAATCAGCAACAAAGAATGCTCCCCCAAGCTATGGGTCTAAAGATGTAACAGAACCTAGTAATGCTTTGGACCTGGAAAAGGGCGCGTCCCTGCNNATTAAGAGATCTGCATCGAAAAGTAACAGGATAGAAGCCGGTTCTTTCCAATCTGCCATATCAATGATTAATTTTTTTGAAAACCGTGACGGCACAAATATTTCTGAAATTTTACCCGAGTTTTGACTCATGCTACCTGATCACAAAAGCATCTGCTATTGATATGGCTTCAGAAATTATTGCTAACCCTTCATCAATTTGCTCTTGGTTGATACATAATGGAGGCGCAATAAAAACATAGTTCCAGCGAACAAATGTGTACATACCCAATTCGCCTATTTTAGCTGTAACTTTATTCATAACCACCATTTCTTCAGGCTTTGCATTGAAGGGAGCCATAGGTTCTTTGGTTGCTCTGTTCTTTACTAATTCAATACAACCTAATAATCCTGTATTTCTCCAGTTGCCAATGCTTGGATGTCTTGCTGCCAATTCCGCAACTTTATCATCAAGATATTTTCCCATTGCCTTTGCATTTTCAATGAGATTATCCTCTTCATAAATTTTCAATACTTCCAGAGCTGCAGCACAACAAACGGGATGAGCAGAATAAGTAAGCCCGATCGGTAGCATTGCATCATCATATTTGACAGCAATTTTATCAGAAACCATTAAACAGCCGAAGGGGAGATAACCACATGTCAACCCTTTGGCCATTGCGATCATATCCGGAACAATTTCATGGTTTTCAAAACCAAACCATTTACCTGTACGTCCAAATCCACTCATCACCTCATCCATAATAAGCAGTATCCCATGGCGGTTACAAATCTCCCTTACCCTTTTTAGATAACCTATTGGATATTTCAGACAGCCGGAAGAACCGGATTCACCTTCCAGTAAAATCGCAGCAATATTTCCCGGACCTTCGTAGGCAATGATACGTTCTAACTGGGCAACACTTTCTTTTAATAAAGTTTCTTCGCCGTATTGCCAGCGATATAAATAAGGCAAATCAAAATGTACAAAATTGGCAGGCTGTTGCGAATCTACAGAAAGCTTACGCGGATCACCACTAGCTGCCATGGCTGCATTAGTAGATCCGTGATACGATTTATATCGGGTTAATATTTTATGCCTCCCTGTATAGAGCCTTGCGAGTTTGATGCCGTTTTCAATGGAAGTAGCGCCACATAAGGTAAAGAAGGCCTTATTCAGATCGCCGGGACAGATTTCTGCAAGTTTTTTCCCCAGGTCACCCCGGGCTTTGGTAACACATGAAGGTGTAACATAACTTACTTCCTGCATTTGTTTAATAACTGCTTTGG
>PKYU01000024.1 GCA_003132765.1 Chitinophagaceae bacterium
AGGACGGGACAACATTGATGTGCTATCAAAGTGACAGGTCAGGCTGGCGGTCGGCCTGCGGCAATTTATTATATTAATTTTTTTATCTCAATACAATCTTGAGGGAACACACTACCACTACTATTACATAGCATCAGGCAATTATCAAAATAGCCATCAACTACTTTGATATTGATTTATGAAAAATAATTAGTTAGTCGACCCTCAAAAACTCATAAAAGCTTATTATTATTTGGTTAGGTAGAAATCTGTTAAAAGAATAGGAGCAAGATATTTGTAAAATATTCAAAAATCTTGCAATTTACTATATGATTCCTACTCAAAAACACACCCCACAGTTAGGCTTATTTCATGGTTTGTCAGATCAGCTTGATCAAAAACATCCATTGCAAACAGTTACACCTAAGCGCTCTAGGCCGTCAGGTTCAGCACCTGGCTGACACTGCAGCTGCGGAAGGAATCAGTTACCTGGAGTTTGCCGGAAGGCTGCTTGAAACCGAAATAGTACATCGTAATCAAGCCGATATGCTCCGCAAAATAAAGTTTGCCAGGTTGCCGGCCATGCATGAACTCCAGGCTTATGACTGCGCACAAGTGGAGGGAATGCCTCCCGCAAAACTGCAGCAGCTTAAAGAACTAACCTGGCTGGATCAAAACTTTAATCTGGTGATTATGGGTCCTAACGGCGTAGGAAAATCGCTGCTGGCAGCCGGATTATGTCACCATGCGTTACAAAGTGGCTACAGAGCTTATTTTAGAACCATGGATCAAATCATGACCACCTTAAAGACCAAAGACATCTCAAGATCAGCTATGGCAGATTACAAAAAACTTTACAAAGCTCACCTAATTGTTATTGATGATATCATGATGATTGCCATTGCCCGTCAGGATGCTAATTCTTTTTTTCATTTCATCAATGCACTTCACGAACGAACCTCATTTATTATTACGACCAACAAGTCACCAAAAGAATGGGCAGAAACCATCGGCGATGAAGTGATCACAACAGCATTATTGGATCGTCTTTTATACCGCTGTGAAATCATTAAATTAAGCGGTGAAAGTTATCGTATGAAACACCGAAAAACAATCTTTGAAAAAACAAAATAAATCTCACTACTTTTAACTCAGATCATGCATCCAAAAGCTGAAAATTACTGTACATCCTTATTTACCGAAAACTGTACACTGCTACTTACCGACTACAACTATATATTAGAGTGAATTTGATAGGTCTAAACGATCGCTCAAGTGCTACGTTGTAAACCGTAAATTGTAAATGACAAGGTAAAGCCTGCTACTTTGCTCGAATTTATTAATTGCTTGAAATATTATTAAAACGTGCACTAAAGCTCTTGTTTAGAGGGTTTGCATGGCTTGAATATAGGATGCGATTTATTGAGTTCGGACTTTACTTTTTCAGCAAACAAATTGTCCAAACTAGAACGTTCTTGTTCAAGGTGATTTTTTGCGGCAACATTAGGGAGTATCTACATCGGAATTGATTATTAAAGCACGAAAAGAAGTAAATTGCTATGAAACACGAATCTATGCGGAATAGAAATGTCGAATCATTTTGGTTTTATATTCAATACTTACACTCCCTAAGAAAAGAAATTTTTACAATAGAAGTTTACATAGTTTGAAAGAATATCAATGACTTTAATTAATGCATATGACTTGACTTATATTTTTGCTAGAGGCGTTCCTTTCAAGCTTTGGTTTACTAAGTGTCCCAAAAATTGGGCAAATGGCCGAATATCCTGATTTACGCTCGCTTTTTCAAGCGTCTGCATGTAAGCCTTTCTTTCTTCTACGGGAATTACCGTCCACGGATAACCACCTGAAGCGAGCATAACATTCATAAGGAAACGGCCCATTCGTCCATTGCCATCCATATATGGATGTATAAATACAAAAATAAAGTGACCCATCACAGCTCTTACAGATCCTTCCGGTTCTTGTTGCAGCATTTCAAATAAAACCGGCATGGCATCGCGCACTGCTTCTCTGTTTAGGGGAACATGTTTGGATTGACCTATATAAACCTGATGGTTTCTGTAACCAGCTAAATCTTCCGGTTTTAAAATACCAGCCGTGACGCTTGGTCCGAATAGTTCACGATACCATTCTCCATGATCATCCTCTACTACAGTACCGGCATTTTTCCTATCAAGTATAGCTCTAATACTCCTTTCTACTGACTTAAAAGCTTCCCAATAACCTCTTGCTGCCAGGGCATCGCGTTGTTTCTTATCTTCTTCATTATCCTTCAGGTCCCAGGCGCCTCTGCGTACTCGTTCTATGAGCTCGGGAGTTACTTTATACTTTTCAATGGATAAGGAATGATACGCATCTGTCACATATATTTCTTCCACCTGCCTCATATATTCTTTTTTATTCTTTGGAATACCTGGTGCAGCCGGAAAATGTTTAATGACTATTTCTCTCATTTCATGCCACATCAACCTGATCCGATTTGCATAAGGGGATTGGTCCCTTT
>PKYU01000267.1 GCA_003132765.1 Chitinophagaceae bacterium
TTTATCAAATTTACTTATCAGTTCATCTGTTTTAAGTCCCAGGTTTTTCTTTGCGATCATATTCTCCCTGTCTATACGCGGAGAAACAGAATGATAATTATTAGCCAGTCTTTCTTCAAAATAAACAGGAAGTTCCTTGTCTTGAATGGCGTTACTGTCTAGCCCTGCATAAGTTTTGAGCATAAGGCTTTTCAGGCCGGACCCATTTGCATTTTTGTAATCAATTTTATCTATATCCAATTCATTGCGTGTATGCCGGCGGTAACTATAGCTTTGAAACCTGGATGGGTTGTTATTGTTCTTTTGGTCTATGACCTTTTCCATGAAAGATTTGCCGGGCTTTTTTGAAAAACTTATTACTACTGATTGTAAAATGTCGGTTTTATTTTTCATTGTAATTAATAAGTTACCTGTACTACCTTTTTTGAGTGCAATAGTTTTTGTTTCAAAACCCACATTTGAAACCTCGAGGCTATCGTACCAATTTGCAGTATATATTTTAAACGATCCATCAATTTTAGATAAAGTACTGAAACCACTTCCTTTTAAATGTACTGTAGCATTAAGCAATGGTTTGGTATCAGATGGACCAATTATTTTGCCTGAAATGGCATAATTATCCTGAGCTTTTATATTTGCTGAAATAATTATTAAGATCGTTGAAATGACAATTTTAAAGGATACCTCGAACATAGAAATTAGTAGATCCGGAATTATATATCGATTTGCTATAGTTCTGCATCGATTTACTTTAATTCAGTAGTAGTCCTATTTCACAAAATGGTTGGGTAACTGGTAAATAAACTATTTCCTGCAATTGGCTTTAAGAATGTTATCGGTTATAAATTTAACTTTAGAATTTCCACTTAATGTTGTTCTACCTTCATAGTATCATATGAGGTTTATTCCTGTAATTAATAAAAAAATATGTTTGTTACAACCCAACCATTTGGGATTATTTTAACACTTTGTATATAAAATCCGAAGGATTATTGGAAAAAACGAAGCAATTAGTGCAAGCCTGTATTAAGGGGGAGAGAAATGCTCAGAAGGAGCTTTATGATCAATATGCAGTAAAAATGTTCGGAGTGTGCATCCGATATTCCAAAAACAGGGAAGAAGCTGAAGATATCATGCAGGAAGGATTTATGAATGTTTTTAAATCCCTTCACCAATTCAATTATGCCGGATCTTTTGAAGGATGGATTAGAAGAATAATGATGAATTGCGCAATTCAATTTTATCGTAAAAAAGTAAAAGTTCATCCGTTAGTTGGGATAGAAAACACGCACGAAGATCAGGTATCAAATGAGGATATAATATCCAAAATTCAAAAAAAGGAATTATTGGAAATGGTTCAAAACCTGCCTCCTGCTTACAGGATGGTTTTTAACTTATATGTATTTGAAGGATATAAGCACCGCGAAATTGCGGTATTGCTTGGTATTTCTGAGGGGACCTCTAAATCTAATTTATTTGACGCAAAACTTCTGTTACAAAAGGCTNNCTAGTTTAAAAATTGCAAAAAATTATTAATCTATGGATGAAAATTTACAAAATATAGAGGATTTATTTCGTGATGTACTTAAGGATAATGATGAAAAGCCTTCGCAAAATGTTTGGAATGATCTTGAAAAAAGCCTCGACGAGGAGCGCATAAAAAATTTAAAGATTAAATATAACAAGCTAAAGAAATTATCAGTTTTATTACTTATAATGTTGGGACTTTCTGTATTAGTAATTNNTAGCAAAAGCACTATTCTCAATAAATCATCAAAAGAGGCCAATATCCAAAAAATTAATAAGAATAATAGCATTATTGATCGAAAAAATAGAAATGAAGAAAAAGCCTATAATGCACCCTTATTGGTTGATTCTTCTAATATGGTAAGGAATTCTAATAACGTAGACTCTTTCCAAAAATCAATTTCAGAAATCAAAAAACAAGAAAGTTCACAAAAGAACAACAATATCAATAAACATCAGCTACAAAAGCAAAATCCAAACGAAATTTTATTTTCAGAAAAGAATATTGTTAAGGCCCAATCAATTATACATTCCTTAAAAAACAAAAAGTTCAACATTGCATCTCGCACCAAAACTTCTATTAAAAATGCGCTGGCTTCTGCAAATGAAATAGATATCCAGAAGGAAGAAAATTATCCCAATAATATTAAACTCACTATTTTAAGAAATTTAGAGAATTTGGCAAATGGGAATTCACTAAACTGGTCAAAAGATTTAATTAAGGTCAAACAAGTTACTCCCACTTTTGAATCAGGAAAAAATAGCCTTTCCAAAGGAGTTCAGAAAAGTAATTATAAAGCATCTGGATTTTCCATTATTCCATTTTTCTCTCCGGACTTTGCATGGTATTATTTGCAGGATGATGAAGTTGGAAATCAACCAGACAATGCAAATCAATTAGAGAAGGAAGAAAAACATCAATTTTCATCGACTTATGGTATCCTGGTGGACAAATCCTTAAATAACCATTGGGGAATACAATCGGGAATCACCATTTCAAATACCAATATAACTCTTGAACCAAAAATTATTTATGCCCAGCCTGATAATTCAGGAGCAGTCAAATACAGGATTAATACTTCTTCCGGTTACGGGTTTGTTTTGCCTCCATTTAGTCAAAATCCGGTAATCGGGGATAGTTTATACATGTATACTTCGGTTCATTCATTGCAGTATATCGGGATCCCATTGGAAGGGCGGTATAGTATGAAAAAAGGGAAGTTCGTTNNGGATGAAACAACTGAAACAATTAATAAACTCCAGGGAATACGACAATTGAATTTTAGTGGTTTGACAAGCGCGGGGATTGATTACCAACTATCAAAAAAACTATCCATATCATTTATTCCTACATACCGTTTTGCTCTGAACTCTATTGACAAAAATGCTACCGTAAGATCTTATCCTAAAACTTTTGGGTCGTGGATAGGATTAAGAATTGATTTATAAAAATTAAATCATAGGGCTTCGTAAGAATTAGAGAATGGCTCTAACTGCTAACTCTTTTAAATAAAAAAAGTCCGATTTCCAAAAAACGCTGTTGATTAAGCTTAAAGTTATGAAGGCTTTTCCTGCCTTATGGATGAAAAATACTTTTGAGTGTATCTCCTCCCACTCGGATTATTTCTAATTTCCTTATTTAAAACAAAATATTTATACAATCGGACTAATGTAATAGTTTGGTCAGTTTTAGAATAAATTATCGATTGTGCCCAACTAAAAATTAAATTATCTATTCTAATTAAATTAAGATAACCAATTGAATAATTAATGAGTTGCTATAACAGAAAACAATATCATGTCCTTAATTGAATATCTTAAAAGGCTTGATAAGATTTTTTTTATTCTGATTCATAACGATTCCGACCACCGTGTATTGGATTATATAATGTTAGGAATAAGAAATCTGTTAAGCTGGATTCCCATATATATTTTCATGATATTCTTTGCTTTTAAGAAAGGAGGAAACAAGGCCTGGATTTTTATATTATTTAGCATGATCACAATTGCGATTGCGGCTTGTACCACAGAAATATTTCTAAAACCATTATTTTCCAGAATTAGTCCCTGCTTTGATCCGGAGGTACATAATTATTTGAGAAGTATAATTGAATGCAAAGGAAAGTATTCGTTTCCATCATCTATTGCTGCAAATTGTGCAGCGTTGACTGCTTTTTGGTATTGGTCTTTTTCTAATATTACAGGAAGAAAATGGAAATGGCTTTGGACTTGGCCCTTATTAGTTTGCTATGCTCAAATATATGTCGGTGTAAATTTCCCTTCTGATGTTGTGGCAGGCTCTATTTTAGGCATAGTTATAGGCACCACCATGGCAAAAATTTTCCAACTCCAGATTGATGCCAAATTACCAATTAAAAATCTTCTATTATTTTCTAAAAGCCATCATGCACCGAACAGCCAGTAATTTTATCAACGTTAAGCTAGTTATTGCAAGAAGAATTATCAAGTATTGATTATTATCCTGTCAAACCTACTACTTTGGATATTTCGAATTAATCAATGCCTGCTTCTTGCTTAAGGAAAAATGCAGCATGAATCAAACTGAATTTTACAAAATCATGACTTTTTATCTTATTTTGGAAAAAGCCCACGGAGACTTTGAGGAAATTAATAATAGAGTAATTTTATATTTTAATTATGATTTTATTGTACATCACCCAACCAAAACAGGTTAANNAATTAAATACACTACAAGGTAATATGTCAAAATTGACTTTCATTATACCGGTGCATAATGAAGAAGGTAATATTGGTACTTTATTATCAGAGCTCGAAAGAGTAATGGGGTCTGTTACCAAAATTGACTATGAGATTCTTTTTGTGGATGATGGAAGTACCGATCAATCTATGCCTGTTATCATGGGGTATGCACTTGATAATTCGAGGATATCTTATATCAGCCTGTCACGGAATTTTGGGAAGGACCAGGCATTAATGGCCGGCATCAGGTATGCCAAATTTGACGCAGCCATTACTTTAGATGCCGATCTTCAACATCCGCCACAACTGATACCGGATTTAATTAAATGGTGGCAAAATGGTTATGAGGTAGTATATGCTTACAGGAAAGAAGATAATCAGCATACCAATTTTATTAACAAAATAAGATCAAGGTTATTCTACAAAGTAATTAATGCATTATCGGATATACCCCTGGAACAGGGAATTTCTGATTATAAATTAATTGACAAAAAAGTAATAAAAGTTATTAACAAACTGCCGGAAGATAAGCCCTTCCTTAGAGGTATTATAAAATGGGTAGGATTTAATCAGAAGGGTATTGAATACACTCCCAATAACCGATATTCCGGTAAGACAAAATATTCTTTTCTCAAATTATTAATGCTAGCTACTGACGGGCTCACATCTTTCAGCACCAGACCATTAACCTTTGCAATTTACCTGGGTTTCACATTTGCGGTATTTTCTTTATTATACATTCCCTATGTATTATTCAGTTTATATTACCATTTGGGAAGGTCTGGCTGGGCGTCTGTCATTTTCACTACTGCTTTCTTTAGCGGCCTCCAACTTATGATTATGGGAATTTTGGGGCTCTATCTTGGCAAAACTTTTATGCAAACTAAAAAAAGGCCGGGGTATATTATTCAATCTTCCAATATACCTGATATAGAAAATATAATTGATCAACCAGGCTTTATACATCAATATCAGGAGAATCTTTAAGTGGCAACATCCGGAAAACTTATCCCGGTATTTATTATCCAATGAAGAAAATGGAAGTTTTTTATGCAACTTCCTTTACCAATCCAAATTTCTTAAACAGTAATTGCCATGCAATCACTATCCACAAAATAGTCATTGGCAATGCCTTCAGGGAATAGGGTTTGATATATTCCGATTTAAGATATGAAGGGAAAAAATCAGTAGAAGACAAACTGGTAATAAGCAATGAAAAAATAAGCAGCGAAAGGATTGTACGATTTTGAAGATTTTGATAACTGAACCACATACCTGCTCCGGACATCGCAATAATATAAGTTGGGCTCTCTGCGGATGAACTGAAGAGNNAAAGGACAGGTAGGTAAGTCTGAAACGGGCATTTGTAAATTCCTTTATTCTCAACAAAGGCAAAGCATAAAACAACGAGGCCCCTACGAGAATTTCAGCGTTAATATTTTTTATATTAAAAATGTGATTCAACATACCCATTACGGAAATATTTTGCATAAAAGAGTCATGATTCAGCGAATTTTTGACTACTAATGTATGGTACCATTCAGGATAACAATGAAGAATATACGCCGGGGATGAAATGACCATAGGAAGTAAAAAAAGCACCACCAACCAAAAAACAAAAGATAGTACGAATTGTAATTTATTTTTTGAAAACAGGAAAAATACGATGCCGACTATTCCAAATAATTTAAGTAAGAAGCCTGAAGCTATAAAAAAGGACGCCCAAAAATTCCTATGCCTTTCTACGCATATAAAAGAAAGAATTAAAAGTGCTGCTACCAGGCAATTTACCTGCATATTTTCAATTGAGGTCATCATTTCAATTAATGATACCAGCAGTATTATTTGTTGACTTCTAAAATCTATAGGCAAAAGCCTTATAGCTAAAAATAATAACCCCGCATTGAGCATACACCAAAGGAATGCTCCTGCATATAAAGGCATTAAGGAGAAAGGTGCAATCAGGATGCTGAATAATGGGCCATACAGAAAAATGTCCACTTTCTCTGAAGTGTATATCTGGTATAAACTAATCTCGTGTAAGGCATGCCAGAAGGAATTAGTAAAAATTATAAAATCTCCCATGCTCGCCCTTCCTAATCTAATCTTTAACAAGGCACCTATAATAGCGACCATGAACCATGCTATGGCTATGTATGAATATTTTTTACTGAATATAGTGACTCCCTTCGTAAGCAACATCTCTAATCTTAATTATTAACTAAATATACAGGAGGAATTGTCCTGTAATATTTTTGTTTTGCTATTTTAAAAGCAATAATAATCTTTTAAATAGATTTGCCTTTCGATGAAGTTGACACAAAAAAATTTAATTGGTAAAAAAAGACCGTTCCATATTGCTAACTTTTGACGTGGAAGAATTTGACCTGCCTCTGGAATACGGTATTGATTTTCCAGCACAGGAGCAGATGAAGGTTGGTAATGACGGGCTTGATATAATAGGCAATATTCTAAACCTGAATAATATCACTAGTACTTTATTTACAACGGCAAATTTTGCTTTACAGTTTCCCAATGAAATAAGGAGCCTTGCAAATGAACATGAAATCGCTTCGCATTGTTTTTATCACTCTTCCTTCAGGGTGGAGGACCTTGAGAATTCCAGGCTAGCATTGGAGGAAATTATTTCTAAAAGGGTATTTGGAATTAGAATCCCCCGAATGAAAAAAATCGATACTTCCTTAATAGGGCTGGCCGGTTATGAATATGATTCTTCTGTACATCCTACATGGATCCCCGGAAGGTATAATAACCTCGATAAACCTCGGAGCCTTTATGAGGAGAACGGAATCATTGAATTACCTGCATCAGTTTCTCCCATTCTACGTATTCCTTTATTCTGGTTGGCTTTTAAGAATTTTCCTTATGCATATTATAAGAAACTCCTATTAGGATGTTTGAAAAAAGACGGATACGTTTGTCTTTATTTTCATCCTTGGGAATTCACGGACCTAACTTTATATAAACTTCCTTTATTAATCAAAAGAATGTCCGGTGATGTTTTACAAAAACGATTACAGAAGTTGATTACTGATTTGAAGGAACAAGGAGATTTCATGACTATCCATTCTTTCATCGAAAATCGTTTGTGAAAATCTTTATTTCCCTATAAATAGGTATTATAAGAGATGAGGAATATTAGATGTCAAATCATTTTAAACCCATCCAGAAATTTAGTAGTGAAATTTCCTTTTCTGAAATCATCATTCTGCATTAGCTGCTGGTGAAAAGGAATAGTAGTTTTTATTCCTTCAATTACATATTCACTCAAGGCCCTGCTCATGGTATTAATTGCTTCATCCCGGGTCTGTGCCACAGCAATTAATTTTCCAATCAAACTGTCGTAATAAGGAGGAATAACGTAACCTGCGTATGCATGGCTGTCAATGCGAACACCATGTCCTCCGGGCTGATGCAATACGGTGATACGGCCTGGTGAAGGGCGAAAATCATTATATGGATCTTCGGCATTTATCCTGCATTCAATGGCATGCATTTCGGGGTAATAATTTCTGCCGGAAATTTTCTCACCTGTAGCAATTTTTATTTGCTCCTTAATGAGATCGTAATTCACTACTTCTTCTGTTACGCAATGTTCTACCTGGATTCTTGTATTCATTTCTATGAAGTAGAAATTCCGGTGTTTATCAACTAAAAATTCAATAGTTCCCACACTTTCATAATTAATAGCTGATGCAGCTTTAATAGCTGCTTCACCCATTTTTTCCCTGAGTTCACTGGTCATAAATGGAGATGGGGATTCTTCCACCAGCTTTTGGTGCCTGCGTTGGATAGAGCAATCACGTTCGCTAAGATGGCAAACATTTCCAAACTGGTCCCCGGCAATCTGTATCTCAATATGCCTCGGCTCTTCAACAAATTTTTCCATATAAATGCCGTCATTCTTAAATGAAGCGGCTGCCTCGGTCCTTGCATTATCAAATGATTTCTCAATTTCCTTTTCTTCCCAAACTACCCTCATGCCTTTGCCACCACCACCGGCAGTAGCCTTTAATATGATAGGATAACCGATTTCCAGTGCAAGGCGTTTGGCATGTTCTGTATCTTTTAATAATCCTTCACCGCCCGGTACTACAGGCACACCAGCCTTTATCATCGTTTCCTTGGCCGTAATCTTATCACCCATGCTGTTTATCATCTCTGGCGTAGGGCCAATAAATTTAATTTTATGATCTGTACATATCTGGGCAAATTTTGCATTTTCTGCCAAGAATCCATAACCGGGGTGTATGGCATCAGCATTTGTAATTTCNNATAAACAGCAACAGTCTTAATTCCCATTTCCTTACAGGTTCTTATTATCCGGAGAGCAATCTCGCCCCTGTTTGCAATTAAAATTTTTTTAAACAAAATATTAGAATTTCAGGGTTTGAATTTAGGCAGGTTCAACAAGAAATAAAGGTTGATCAAATTCTACCGGGGAAGCGTCATCCACTAACACTTTAACAATGGTACCAGCAATCTCGCTTTCTATTTCATTAAATAGTTTCATGGCTTCGATAATGCAAACTACCTGTCCCACTTTTATTTCATCACCGACATTAACAAAAATTGGTTTGTCAGGGCCCGGTTGTCTGTAAAATGTGCCGATCATTGGACTTTTNNTTTTTGGAGCTGGCAATTTCTACTTTTTTTGTAGTTCCGGTTTGGGTAGCCTGCGGTGGAGGCTGTATTTGGTGTGGGGGATACAATTGTTGTGATGCAGGAGCTACAAATTGTTGTATTGCCTCTTTCTTTTGTTTAATGGTAATCTTAAAATCGTTTTCCTCAATGGTTAACTCGCCAATATTACTCTTGTTAATAAGTTTAACGAGGTCCTGGATTTGTTTAATGTCCATATAGTTAACTAATTTAAGTTATGAAAACGGGCAGCTAAGATAGGGATGATTTATCAAAATAGCATTTTCAGAAGAAATAAAAAATCGTAGAAAATTGGTGATTTTTGGTAGAAATCAACCAAAATTCGAATAAAATGCTCGTTTTTTTGTCAATTACCGGAAAATGAATGTAGGGTATTATTCTGAATTCTTAGCTTTTATCTGTTGTGGAAATAAAATAATTTACAAAGGGTTTCATTCTTTAACCCTTTCCACATATTCGCCGGTTTTAGTGTTTACACGAATCAATTCTCCTTCATTCACAAATAAAGGAACGTTGACAATAGCGCCTGTTTCCACGGTTGCGGGTTTTAAGGTACGTGTGGCCGTATCACCTCTTACACCCGGTTCACTATAAGTTACCAGTACAACAATTTTGTCTGGTAGTTCAACTCCCATCGGCTGATCAGTCTCCCCGTTTATTAATACAGATACTTCCTGGCCATCCTTGAGAAATTGAGGAGCGTCAACCATTTCCGGCGATACGGAAATCTGCTCATAGGTGGTGGTATCCAAGAATGTGTAACCCGTATCATCTTTATATAGGAATTGAAAAGGCTTTTTTTCCACTCTTACCGGGAAGATGGTTTCGCCGCTGTTCCATGTTTGCTCTATGGTGCGGTTATTATCAACCCCTTTTAGTTTAGCCCAAACTTTTGCTGCGGCTCTTGCAGTTTTATTTTGTCCAAATTCTATTACGGTGTAAAGGCTGCCGTCAATTTTCAAAATCAACCCGGTTCTCATATCAGATGTAGATGCCATAATTTTTTTTTGAGGGCGTGAAGGTATAAAAAATGACCGAATTTCGGGATGGTTCTATTTCAGAAAAGTTAATTTAAGAATTCCTATGATCATTTCCCTCTTGGCTAATTATCTAATTCGTATATCTTTATAAAAATTTTAATCTTGAAAAAATTATTCCTTTCACTTTTTATTATTTCTATTGCCATAACCACTTTTGCGCAGGTAGATTCTACAGCCCCTGTTTACAAGAGGTTTCCAACCATTCCGGAATTTACAGTTGTTAAAGCGCCTGATAGCACTGCATTTTCAAGGGAAAACCTGAAAAAAAAGAAGCCGGTTATCTTCATGATTTTCAGCCCTGAATGTGAGCATTGCCAGCATGAAACCAAGGCCTTAATTGCAGATATCAATAAATTTAAGAATGCACAAATTGTGATGATAACCTGGCTNNATTATAAGATTGCAAACTATCCGGAGATTACTATGGCGAGGGATGATAAATTTTTCTTTCCTTCCTTTTTCAAAGTGAGAAATTTTCCTTCAATTTATGTATATGATAAGAAAGGTAATTTGGTGAAAAATTTTGAAGGAAGTGTAAAGGTTGATTCAATAGCAGCGGCTCTTTAGGCTGTTATCTCTTTATAAATTTTTCATTTAGCTGTGCTTCATTCTTCACCCTGATTTGAATAAAATAGATGCCCCTGTAAAGCTGGCTGACGGGAATTAGGATGTCCTTGTTTTTTGATGAGGCCCTGAACCTCAAAACTATTTTCCCTGTAGCATCCTGAATCATAATATTAATAACACCCATAATAATGTCATTGCCCTTGTAATGTAGTTTGAGCATATCACTTACAGGATTAGGTAATATCTGCCAGGATTTTTTAACTCCGCTAAAGGGGACATTCCTGTTCTCATTAGTTTTTATCTTATTCGGTTCTTCCATTCCCGGCAATTTTTGCGGATTATCAACTACCGTAGTATTAGATACCTCTACAATATTTTCATTTGAGTCATATACTTTTACCCGGTAGAATATTTTTTTTCCATCGAAAATTTATCCTTGTATTGTAAAATTGATGAAGAAGTATATTTTCTGAAAACGGGGTTTGCTGCCGTAATGGTCCAAACTATACCATCCTCGCTTTTGAACAGCGTGTAGGCTGTATTGCCCGGATAATTCACCATGTTCCAGCGCAGGGTAACAGTTGGATTGCCGGGATCTGTAAGAGCAAGGAGCCTGACAGTTGCGAAGGCATGGTCCAAGGATACCAGGAAAATGTATACCAGGAAGATTGACAACTTTTTCATTCAGCCATTTGGGAGGTTGGACTAATACGGAATGGAAAAGATAAGGACTCTTTCGTTAACAAAGACTAAAAAATATTCCGTAATTGTTTAAGGATTTGTTTAACATCATTTTGCAAAAAGCTTTATTCAATTACCTTTGACCGGAATCTAATTTTTTTAAATAAATACAACAAAATGAAAGTAACCGTAGTAGGCGCTGGAGCTGTAGGTGCAACCTGCGCTGATAATATTGCACGAAAAGAACTTTGCGAAGAGTTAGTATTGCTCGACATCAAGCAAGGAATTTCAGAAGGTAAGGCCATGGATTTTATGCAGAGTGCAGCTTTATTGGGAAGCGATACAAAAATTACCGGTACCACTAACGATTATAAAAAGACTGCAGGAAGTTCCGTTGTCATTATCACCTCTGGCATTCCCCGCAAGCCAGGTATGACACGGGAAGAATTAATTGGCATTAATGCAGGAATTGTAAAAGGGGTAACCCAAAATATTTTAGAAAATTCTCCTGATGCGATAATTATTGTTATCAGCAATCCAATGGATACAATGACCTACCTGGCATTAAAATCAAGCGGACTTCCCAAACACCGTATAATCGGAATGGGCGGAATACTCGATAGCAGCAGGTTTAAATACTATCTTTCTGCAGCAATGGGTTGTTCCATGCAAGATTTGCAGGCAGTAGTCATCGGAGGGCACGGAGATACCACCATGATTCCCTTAACACGACTGGCTACGTACAATGGCACTCCGGTTTCCAATATTCTTGATGAAGCAACGCTTAAAAAAGTGGCAGCAGATACAATGGTAGGCGGGGCTACACTCACAGGTTTATTGGGCACCAGTGCCTGGTATGCACCCGGCGCTGCCGGGGCTACACTGGTTGAGGCAATAGTGCGTGATGAGAAAAAATTAATACCCTGCTGCGTAATGCTTGATGGAGAATATGGGCAAAAAGATATTTGCATAGGCGTACCTGTGGTAATTGGCAAAACAGGTTGGAAAAAAATTATTGATTTCAAACTCGATGATGCGGAGAAAGCTGCTTTCAACAAGAGTGCAGATGCGGTAAGAAATATGAATTGCGCTCTGCAAATCTGATCGAATAAGTTATTGTTCTATTTACAAAGAAAGGCAGGTGATATTACCTGCTTTTTTATGTGTGCCAGGCATGTATATCAGCTATAGGGTGTAAGTCCCTAATACGCCTTACAGTAGGGAGTATTAGCCA
>PKYU01000123.1 GCA_003132765.1 Chitinophagaceae bacterium
CGCTCCTGAAACAATTCACTGATACGACTTTCAATATCATTAATAATTTCATCCCGGCCTTCCTCATTCGCAAAATAATTACGAAGGCTATCGGTGTATTGTTTCAGCAATTCATAAGATGTTTCCTCGATCGGTACTACCGTTCCCTGGAAATTTATATTAATTACTCTTTTCATGACTTTCTTTTTAATTTTTTGTTGAAGTTGTTTGGGTTAAATTTTCTTGCCGGTTATTTCATCTACAGCGTTAGCAAGTTCAAGCCAGGTGTTTTCAAGCTCTTTATAAAATTCAGCGCCTTTTTCAGTGAGTGAAAAATATTTTCGTGGGGGACCACTATTACTTTCTACCCACCTATATGTTAAAAATTCGGCATTTTTAAGCCTGGTGAGCAAGAGGTAAAGCGTTCCCTCCAGTATATTCAGGTTTGCTGCTTTCATTTTATCGATAATATCGCTTGGATAAGCTTCTCCTAATTTTATTATGGACAATATGCAAAACTCCAAAACCCCTTTTCGCATTTGGCTTGCAGTGTTATCTATGTTCATGTTATTAATTTTTATGCTTTTAAACCTCAGTGGTTTTTAAATCGCAATACAAATATAGTAAATTTTATAATACTATGCAATACATAATACCTGCTTTTTTAAGGTAGCAGTTATTCAATATTTCATTTTTTCTTCGGAAATGCTTTATGAATAAGGGTGTTATTGAAATAAGATGATTCTAAGAACTATCTTTTATTTTTATAGATGGTAAATAAAAATGATGAATGGCATCAATAACTAATAAGGGACAAGACAATAAGAGTAAACGTTTATTTAGTTACTTTGAAGTTCTTAAAAAAAGGGAAGGAAGCCTTTAGTTAACATTTTAGATAAGTTTATGTTTTGGACGCATCTACTTTATATCTCTATTTAACTAATCGACTTCCAACATTTCAATTCAATCGGTAAATAACTTTTGGAAGGTTATTACCAAATCGAATCTAATTAGCCAGCGCAAACTGGCTATTATTTCTTCTGCAAGTTTTTTAAGTTAATGAGCCTAAAAGCGGGATGTTCAAAAAACATTATTAAGGCTTCTTCAAAGGTATGTTAATTTTTAATAATTATTGTCTTTAAAATCCCTCGTATAAGGTGAAGGAGTATTAGGATTACAATTAGTTCCCTCTTAAAGAAGTTTGCGTTTTTTTCCCCTCTTTCCTTTGGTTGGCTGTGGTATCAGTACTATTATGAAGTGGGTTATTATTGGGGTTTATTGTATCTATCTTTAATATCGGCACATTTGGTAGGTTGGTTTTATTTGTTGTACTATTACTTGAGTGAAGATTGATTTTAGCGTCTATACAAGTTTTTAATAGTAATATAACAAATGTTGCGAGGGTAATAAATCCAACAATCATTTGCCAAGCATTTTTTCTGCGATCGGCTTTAGATTTTTTTTCATATCCCAAGTCTTTTATATCAGTCATAACAGCATACCCTTTGTCTGTCAATGATAACGAGAATGCTGATCCCACGTCCCTTGCAATCAGTCCATCACTAATTAAAAAATTTACATTATTAACAATTAAATCGTGTTGGGCTATATCGCCAAAATCTCCTCTATGTATTTCGTTCCATAATATTTCCCTATTGGGGTGGAATTTTAGAAGTATTAAGTCTAATATTTTAGCCTTCTTTAATTTCAAATTCCTATTTTTTATTAACCTTACTATTTTTAATAGGAGTATTAACAGCCTTTTTAATTATTTCCTCAAATGATAATGGAATGTGTAAAGGCTGATCTTTGATAGGGAGTTTCTTTACTGATTTTACAGTTTTCTTTGCCATCACAGCAAGTTACACAAAATCCTATTTCTTTCCGGTTAATGTCTTATAATCTAACCTTCTTTCCATGTTTTTAAATACTTCGACAAATCTTTCATGGTCTTTAATTGTTCTGCTATTATAGCGGTAAGAGTATTCGTTACAATAACGTTGTAAGTGTTTATAGCTGATTTGGTGATATATGCCATAAACTCCCCTTTTCATAACAGACCAAAAATTTTCTACATTATTGGTATGTACTTTTCCGGCTGAAATAGAAGATTTAACCCATTGCCTTGCGCTATGCTTAACTGCTTCCCTGTGGTAATATGTTTCAAGTGAATTATATAGCCTTGTTTCATCGGTATGCAGGTTAGCTCCTTTTTCCACATTTTCTTTAACAGCATCCTGCACAAATTCAAGTTTATTTGACGGGAAGGCCATTACTCTGATAGTTCCCTCCTTTCTGTCAGAAATGCCTAATACAGCCCCTTTATTATCTTTTGAACGCGATAGCTTATAATCTATTTCTTCTTCGCTTAATCCCTTGTAATCGCTTCTATATTTACGAGCCATATAAGTTTCATCTACTTCGGCGGTATGCTTAATCTTTTCAGGCTGTTCTATTTTCATCATTTCTCTTAACCTGTGAAGCATAAACCAGGCAGTTTTTTGAGATACTCCAATATCCTTTCCTAATTGATAAGAACTAATACCTTTTTTATGAGCATTAACTAAATAACAGGCCGTAAACCATTTTTTTAATGGAACATTAGAACTTTCAAATACTGTTCCTACTGTTACGCTGAATTTCTTATAACAGGCAGGTGAAGCACATTTAAAACGTTTGCCGCCTTCAATAACATAGCAGCGTTCATAACCACAATAAGGACAGGTAATAACACCATTCCAGCGTTCTTTAATTAAGTAGTCTCTGCAAGATTTTTCATCCGGCATTGTGGCAATTAGTTCTCTTAGATTGTTAAACATAATTTGTAATTTTAGGTAGTTTCAAAACAACATAATAAATAAAAAAAATATGGTTAAAACTAATTATAGTGGCACAAAGTGTCCGAAATGCGAAAAATCAATATTTGATTTAGTCGAAGACTCTCCAAACAATTCAAATTATAAATACTTTTATTTGCGTTGTTCATCTTGTAAAACATTTTTACACGCTTTTGAGTTTTTACCATTTGCACAACAGATTGAATTAATGAATAAAGATTTAAAGAAAATAAAAAGTCATTTAGGTATTATTGAGGGCATCTAAACTTAGCATCCTTCAAATCTTTACCAATATATCCGGTAAGTTTTCTAAATTCTTGCTCTGCTTTTGATTGCTTTTTATTATTCCTTAATCCTCTCAAACCTTCTCCTTCTCTATTTGTTTCGGGGGCCTGTCCCTGATTGTTCGTTGTTGCCTGATGAATGGTTTTCTTTGGCAGGAGGAGAACAAGATAAGCTTATATTCCAGGAATATATTTTGAAAATCTTACTAATAATTTTGACAGTTACCTTATTGAAAATATACAGGTAAAGAATCTATCAGCCAGGAAAAATTTGGAGGATGTGCTGAATAATATTTAATAAACCAGCACAAATAATCTATTTGAAGATATTGAATGTAATCCAGCTCATAATATAAGCGAGGCTGGTCATATATGTTAGCATAATGATGGGCCATTTCCAGCTATGGGTTTCTCTTTTCACGATCGCCAATGTGCTCATACATTGCATAGCTAAGACATAAAAAATTAATAGTGATAATCCCGAAGCCACTGTATATACTTTTGACCCGTCAGGCCAAACGGCAGCATTCATTTTTTGGCGAAGTGTTGCATTATTTTCATCTTTATCATCGCCTACACTGTATAAAGTTGCCATAGTTCCTACAAAGACTTCCCTCGCAGCGAATGATGTTATTAACGCAATACCAATTTTCCAATCATACCCGAGAGGTTTAATGACAGGTTCAATAGTTTTACCTAAAATACCTGCAAAAGAATTTTGAAGCAATTCAGTTCTTTTCAATTTATCTATTTCTGTTAGCTGCCCAGGATGTTGGGCAACCATGGCGCCAAATTTTACTCTGACACCCTTCATTTTTTGCGCTGGCCCATACGTGCTTAATACCCAAAGCAAAAGGCTAATCACCATTATAACCTTTCCAGCCTGGAATACAAATACTTTGGCTTTTTCTATCATCGTATAAAACATATTCTTCCATCTTGGCTCCCTATAAACTGGCAATTCCAGGATAAAAAAGCTTCGTTCTTTACTCTTTATAAACCATTTCATTACATAGGCAGATAAAAGTGCCATCACAGTTCCTGTCAAATACATCAGCATCATTACCATTCCCTGCAGGCTGATTAACCCGAGGAACATTTTATTTGGGATTACTAACGCAATAAGTACTGCATAAACCGGGAGCCTGGCGCTGCAACTCATCAAAGGTGTACACATAATAGTTAGTAACCGCTCTTTTTTATTTTCAATATTTCTCGCGCTCATAATTGCAGGAACGGCACAAGCAAGACCACTGATCATTGGCATCACACTCTTTCCGTTCAAGCCGGCCTTTCGCATAACCCTATCCGTTAAAAAACTAATACGGGCCATATAACCTGTATCTTCTAATAAGGTGATCAACCCGAATAAAATCATGATCTGCGGAACAAACACCAGGATCCCGCTTAATCCTGCAAGTATACCGTTAACAAAAAGATCACTAAGCCAGTTAGGAGGTAAAAAATTTCCAAGTAGTCCACCAGCCTCTGCAAAAGTCCATTCAATTGCATTCATGGGAAACTGTGCAATAACAAAAATGCTTTGGAAAATGATAAATAAAACAGCTAATAAGATGACGTAGCCCCAGGTGCGGTGGAGCAAGATCCCATCCAACTTTCTTGTAAATAGAGCCTTTTGTAATGGATCTGCCTCCACTACGGTCTGATTCATGATAGTTTTGATTTTACCGTATCGCTGTAAAATTTCTTCTGCCTGAACCTTAGCCGGATTAAATTTTGTTTCTCTTTCAATATTTTCTATAGTTTCCTGCATGGTTTTCGGCAATGCAAAGTTTTCGTGATTGATGAGGTAATGAATGGCATGATAATCACTTATCCCCGGAAAAACGTGCTTCACCCTTTTTATTGCTTCCGGCGCAAAAGCCATTGAATTAATAAAATCCCTTTCTGGCATCCGGTAAATATTTTCCGCTGTTTGTTCAATAGCTTTTTTGAGTTGGGAAATACCCTTATTCTTTCTGGGATTTACAGGAACAACCAAAACGCCTAATTCACGTTCGAGCCCGGGCACATCGATCTGGATATTATTTTTAACTGCTATATCCATCATTGTAAGAGCAACAACCACCGGTTTTTTAAGATCAATAATTTGGGAGCAGAAAAGAAGATTCCTTTTCAGATTGGAAGCATCAACAATTAAGACAATAATATCAGCCTTTTCAACCAGGTCTTCACCGAGTAAAACTCTATATGAAACCCATTCATCATTTCTTTTTGGATACAAGCTATAAGTTCCGGGGAGGTCAATTATTTTTGCAGAAATTTTTTCTGAAATTTTGCTGATTCCTGTTTTCTTATCAACAGTTACTCCCGGGAAATTGCCGACCTGCTGGTGTAAACCAGTCAGGGAATTAAAGATTGAACTTTTCCCGCTATTGGGATTACCCACTAACGCAATTTGCAACTGATTAATCAAATTTTTTTAATAATAAAACGTAAATTTAAATTGAAGAAACGGGATTACTTTACGATTTAAGAAAAGAGATTGAAAACTTAATTATTTTATCATTTACTTCACCACTAGATTCGACTTATTTTTGTTTAGAAAATTCTTTTTATATATGAAACATTCTTTGATTTTTTTATTGCTGATCGCCCAATTCGTTTCAGCTCAAAGATTAAAAAAATCCGATAAAATCATTATAGATAACCTCCACAATGAAATTGGTTATCTGGCAAGTGATCAGCTCGATGGAAGGCGGACAGGGACTCCGGGAGAAAAGTTGGCATATGAATATTTAGCCGGCCAGTTTAAAAGTATAGGACTTATACCAAAAGGAGACGACCATTCTTACCTCCAGGCTTTTGAAATTAATGAAGGGAAGCAAATCCTTCCTTCTACTCATTTTATCATTAATGGTGAAGATCTTTCGGTTGGAAAGGATTTTTTCCCCTTTATATTTAGCGGCCAGGGAACAAAAGAAGCATTTGCCTCCCCGGTCCTATCGGAAAAGGGCATGCCTTGGTTTTGGGATATTAAGGAAATTATTGAGGATAATAAAGACAATCCGCATTTTGACCTCGAAGAAGCAATAAACAATAAAGCCAGGGATTTTGACGAAAAGGGAGCTTCATCAGTTATTGTCTATAATTCCGGAACACAAGACGATACATTATCATTTGAAGGAAAAGAAAAAGCGGAACCCTTAAATATCCCAGTCTTATTCCNNCAGAAAAAAAATATTTGAAGGACATGTCTGCAAATTATAAGATGAATATTTCTGTTGCTCTGGGCGACAAAAAGAGAGGAGGCCATAATGTAATTGGTTATATTGATAACGGAGCAGCCAAAACGATAATAATAGGCGCCCATTTTGATCATTTGGGGAATGGCGAAGACCATAATTCCTTATGGACCGGCGCTCCGGCCATTCATCATG
>PKYU01000504.1 GCA_003132765.1 Chitinophagaceae bacterium
TTTGCAGTGTTTTTGGCCTGGTAATCAAGCCTGAGACCTAAGTAACTCTTTTGCTGCAGACCAAAAGTTGCGTTGTTTTCAAAATTTACTTGTACCGGAACTCCGGAATTCAGTATAGCCTGATTAATTATTTTAATGGTTCCGAGATCGTAATTGATTGTGTAATCTATATTTTCATTGAGTTTTTGGCCACCCGCCGTCACCGTCACAGAACCCGGCGGAATATTATAACCAATGCTTATATCTGACGATGCTGAAGTAGTAGCTGTGCCGTTAAGTATAAACCGGTCAAGATTGATAAATCGCTGCTGAGCTACACTTTTGATTGAATCATACAAAGGATAATATAGACTGTCCTTTGCCATAGCTCGATCCGAGAAAACTTTTGGAGCAAGGTCACGTCCAAAAGGTTGTAACACGGGGAAAATAATCCGGCTATATTGAGAAATTACGGTAAACCCTTCAACGTAATCAAATACTCCGTCTGGCTGTGGATCGTTTTGATTATCGAGCCTGTCAAGATTATCCAAGGTTAATAAAGGTGTTCCAAGGTTAAGATTGCCAAATGGAAGGTACCTTTTGGATCCAAGCCCCGGTTCCTGATACAAAATATTCAGCGTAAAGCCTTGACGGGCGAGTGTTCCATATCCAACACTATAAATATTCTTCATCATGAGTTGCCATATCGGAAGATTTGGTCTCTGAGAAGTTGCTTTCAATAATTTTAGGAATAATACTTTTTGATTTCCTGATGTAGAATCAGGAGGTACATCTGTTGNNTTTCTTCCGTTATAAGAATATTGATAGGCTACAGCAAGCACATCGTCCGTTTGCAGTGGCTGATTCAGCGATATGAAACCCACTTTAGGATTTAATACATATTGGGTAGAATCAAGTTTTTTGGCAAAGGTTTTTTCAAAATCCTGCACAGGACTTAATCCCATAACTTTCTGCAATTGATTCGTTACCAAAGATGGGTCACGGCTGTTGCCACTGCTGACAACAGTACTGTATTGNNGACCATATGGTTGATTTTCGCCCAAATCCATCAGGCCCACTATTTCACGTGTATTTGTAGTGGCTCCATTTCTATTGGTTACCCAAACTTCAATCCTGAGAATCTGCACGGGCGAGGTCATCGCTGGCAGGTTACTCATTACTGAATTGTAATTATTTTTAAAATATTGGCCAAGCAGAAAGTGCTTATTTTCCTCATATGCATCAGCCTTTATGTTAAACGGCTGCGCAGCGCTGCCTCCCTGTAGCGTCACGGTCTGTTTTTGAGATTTTTGACTGGCGATAACTGCAGTTACACTCAATTTCCCAAATTGCAGTTGCGTTTTTATTCCAAACAAAGACTGCACCCCAGGGATAAGCGTACTTCTTGAAGGAAATGAAACGTTACCCGCCTCAAATCTTTTCAGAATTTCGTCATCTGTACCCTTATAGTCAAGTTTGAGTTGATTGGTAAAGTCAAAATTGGCAAGCGTGTTATAACTGATAGGAAATTTTAGTTTATCTCCAATACTTGCATTCACATTCAATTGTGTGGCCATATTGAAATCCAAACCTCCATTTTTTCTTGCTGCTTCTGCTAATGTTGGATTGTTTACCTGCTGACCCTGGTAGCCTGCTGTAATGTCCACATTTCCCTGGGGCACAATTTCAACCTTGCCATTTCCGAATAATCTGTTGAATAAATTATCATATATGCTAAGTTTTGGTTTTACCTGGCCACGATTCAATAAGCTTAATGTGTTTGCTCTTTTTTGAAAATAGTCTGTCTCCGCCTTATGGCCTTCCATTTCCATAAATTCCTCTGCAGTATAAGCTGTTGGAGTCCTGTAATACTTATTCCCGATTTTTTCATATACGATATACATTTTAGAAGCCGGGTCGTAGGCTATGGAATCTGTAATATTGGGTGGCTGGGCAAAATCGAAGGTATTGGGTTGATTGGAATAGTAGTCACCCCTGCGATCATGTATGGGGAATGGAAGGGTATCATTGGAATGTAATCTTGAAGAATCCTGCGCAAACGATTTATTTTGGGCAAATAAGGAAATTACCATCCAAATGAGGCAAACCTTAACCCACCCAAAATAATCTGGTACCAGTTTTCTTTTGAAAAGCATCCAACAATTAATTAAGGTAGAGTTCTCTCAAATAGCTTTTAGGGCATTTTTTATGATTTCTTCAAGGGTGTTTATTGTTGGGTTGGAAATTACGACTTTTTTAATTGCCTGTTCAGCGACAGGCCTTGTTATACCAAGAGCCACTAAAGCATTTAACGCATCAAGCTCAAAAGTATTGCCGCCTGAGGCATCTATTGGTAAATTTGTTGCCAATTTTGGCATTTTATCCCTCAGTTCAAGAACCAGCCTTTCAGCAGTTTTTCTGCCAATTCCTTTTACACGTTCAAGTATAGCGGAATTATTTTGTATGATTGCTTTGCTGATTTCATCCGGCCTCATATTAGACAGCATCATTCTTGCTGTAGCTGCACCTACTCCTGAAACACTTATCAACATAACAAACATCTCCTTCTCGAACGTATCAAAAAATCCGTAAAGAGTGTGGGCATCTTCTTTAATCTGCAGGTAGGTATACAATTTTCCCCCTGTCAATTTTTGAATATGAGAATATGTGTTCAGGCTTATATTGACTTCGTATCCTATTCCCTGCACCTCCACATATACCACTGCCGGATTCTTATAGGTAAATTTTCCTGAAATATATGCAATCATATTATTGGTAACTAGGCCAAAAATAAGTATTTCACATTAATCATTATGATATAAAACAAATCTCATTAATCACTTTAGAGTGAATAATAAGGAAGTTGTACTTTTATCTATTCATAAAAGCCTGAATAAATAAATGGAGAATAAAATTTCAGCCGCAATTACTGCCGTAGGCGGCTATGTTCCGGACTACCGGCTGACCAATGCGGAACTGGAAACGATGGTAGATACCAATGATGAATGGATAAAAACCCGCACGGGGGTTGAAGAGAGGAGGATCCTAAAGGGAAAAAACAAAGGAGTATCTGAAATGGCAATTCCGGCGGTATTAGAACTTTGCAGAAAAAGAGGAATAGACCCTATTGAAATTGATTGCCTGATTTGCTGTACTGTTACACCTGATATGACTTTTCCGGCAACTGCCAATATTATTACTTACAAAATTGGCGCCACCAATGCATTTGGCTTTGACCTTTCTGCAGCCTGCTCTGGTTTTTTATTTGGAGTCACCACCGCAGCTTCAATTATTGAAAGTGGTAGATATAAGAAAGTGGTTGTTGTAGGAACTGATAAAATGAGTGGTATAGTGGATTACAGTGACCGTAAAACCTGCGTGCTTTTTGGTGATGCTGCAGGCGCTATTTTACTGGAACCTAACACAGAGGGATATGGTATTCTCGACAGCCTCCTGAAAACTGACGGAAGCGGCGCAGAATATTTAAAGATGGTAGCAGGAGGTTCAGCAAAACCTGCTTCCATAGAAACAGTGATGGCCAAGGAACATTATATATTCCAGGAAGGGCCTGCAGTGTTCAAATTTGCTGTAAAAGGCATGGCCGATGTTTCTTATGAATTATTAGAAAGAAATAAACTAACGGGAGAGGATATTGCATGGCTGGTTCCTCACCAGGCAAATAAAAGAATTATTGATGCCACAGCGAGCCGCATGGGTCTAAGCTTGGATAAGGTGATGATTAATATTCAACGCTATGGTAATACTACTTCTGCAACAATTCCATTGTGTTTATGGGAATGGGAAAAGCAATTAAAAAAGGGTGACCTGATTGTCTTAGCGGCTTTTGGTGGGGGATTTACGTGGGGAGCAACACTGGTGAAGTGGGCGTACGATACAAAATAAACATCAGTTCCTCTTTCCCCTGGAAAATACTATAAAATCTGTGGCTGGTAATTTCTCAATTCCATTTTGCCTCAACATGGTTATTATCTGACCACGATGGAAAGTCTGGTGATTGAACACGTGAAGCAACATTTCATAAACAGGCTGCTTAAAAAATTCTTTTTTTGAATTTTGATAGCCAAATACATGANNTGAGTAAGATTAACTTCATTTGTATTTGAGACCCATTCACTCCATTGTCTTGAAAAGAATAAAATGTATCCGGAAAGCGCCTCAAAATTTCCTTCAAAATTTTTACCGGGCCATTCTACATGCTCCTGCAATTTTAACCTTTGCCACCAAATGCTCTCCACATCCAACAGGTGAACAACTGTATTAAAAATACTGTTGAAACTGCTTTTCATATCCTTNNTATTGTTGCAAAAGTTGCTTCATGTTTTTCCTACTTTTGCGTCAAACTTAACTATTCATTTTTCATTTTGGTTTATTAATTATTCACATGCCTTTTCAAAAAAATTTCCTAAAAGGTTTTGGTTCAGCGGCCATCCACAGTGGACATGTGCCCGAAAGTAATAATTCACATCTAACACCAGTATATGCAAGCAGCACATATGTTTTTGATAGCGCTGACCAGGGAATGCGAAGGTTTAATGGAGAAGAAAAGGGATACATATACAGCCGCTGGGGAAATCCGACAATGGCGGAAGCAGAACGAAAAATTTCAGCTCTTGAAAGCCTTGGACTTGAAGAAAACGGATTACCACTTCAATNNTGCGGAATGGCTGCCATCAGTGCATTATTGCTGGGAATCTTAAAGCCGGGAGATAAGATTCTAACCCATTTCTCATTATATGGAGGTACACAGGAATTGATGGATAAAGTATTGCCACAATTAGGTATAGAAGCAGTCATAGTCGATCTCAGGAATAAAGCAAAAGCTGAAGAAGTATTGAAAAATAACTCTAACTTAAAATTACTTTACCTGGAAACTCCTGCAAATCCCACTATTCAATGTGTAGATAGTGAAGAGCTAACCCAACTGGCAAGAAAGTATAATTTATTGGTGGCAGTGGATAATACTTTTGCGACACCTTTTTTGCAGCAACCTTTTAAATACGGAGTAGACTTTATTCTGCATTCCACAACCAAATTTCTTAATGGTCATGGAACTGCCATTGGTGGGGCTATTGTAGGAAAGAATCTTGAATTTATGAATGGACGAATGGAAAAAGTACACCGTTTATTAGGTGGTAATAGCAATTCATTTGATGCCTTTTTACTTACCCAGGGAATGAAAACACTGGAAGTGAGAATGGAACGTCATTGCGCTAATGCAATGGAAGTTGCCAAATATTTGGAAAAACATAAATCAGTGGCTAAAGTAAATTACCTTGGACTACCTTCACATCCCGATTTNNTGCCAATAAGCAGATGAAGCATCCCGGCGCCATGATGAGCTTTGAATTGAAAGGAGGATTGCAGTCTGGAAAAAATTTTATCGATAAACTGCAAATGTGTGTGAGGGCAGTTTCACTCGGAACATGCGATACGCTTCTATCCCACCCTGCATCCATGACACATTTTGGAGTTCCAAAAGAAAAAAGAGAACAATATGGAATTTCAGATAGCCTTATCCGGATGAGTGTCGGAATTGAAAATCTGGAAGATATTTTAAATGATCTGGAGCAGGCACTTAATTAACATGATTTGATGAAAATTGAAATAAGAAAAGCCGCAAGAAGAGATTGTCCAAGATTGATGGAATTAATACATGAGCTTGCAGTTTATGAAAAAGCACCCGAAGCCGTCATCGTTTCCCATGAACATTTTGAAAACAGCGGTTTTGGCGAAAAGCCTGTTTGGTGGGGATTCGTTGCGGAAACAGAGGGAAAAGTTCAGGGCTTTGCCCTTTATTATATCCGATATTCTACATGGAAGGGTCAGCGGATGTATTTGGAAGATATCCTAGTTGATGAAGCCCACCGGGGAAAGGGAATTGGCTCATTATTGTTTGACAAATTGATTGAAGAGGCAAAGAAAAAAAAGTTTAGCGGAATGATGTGGCAGGTGCTTGATTGGAATAAGCCTGCGATAAATTTTTATAAGAAGTATGAAGGTGTTATCATAGATAATGAATGGTTGAATTGTTCAATAAATTTTTAGGATAATGGCGGAGAAAATTGAAATGGGCGCAAATGGATTATTAAAGGTACCTGACAAACCTGTAATACCATTTATTATCGGAGATGGAATAGGTCCTGATATCTGGAAAGCCAGCGTGCGGGTTTTTGATGCGGCAATTAAGAAGGCCTTTGGCAGCAAAAGAAAGATAGAATGGATGGAAGTAAGGGCTGGCGAAAAAGCCTTTAACCTTACTGGTGAGTGGATGCCGCAGGCAACAATGGATGCTTTCAGAGAATATCTGCTGGCTATAAAGGGTCCGCTGACAACTCCTGTAGGTGGTGGTATCCGTAGCCTGAATGTGGCTTTGCGACAGGAACTTGATTTATATGTTTGCCTTCGCCCGGTAAAATATTTTGAGGGTGTGCCTTCTCCCATGTGGCAGCCCGAAAAAGTGAATATGGTTATTTTCAGGGAAAATACTGAAGACATTTATGCCGGCATTGAATACATGACCGGAACGCCAGAAGCAAAAAAGTTATTGCATTTTCTTCAAAATGAACTCCATGTTAAAAATATCCGGTTTCCTGAAACGACCTCCTTTGGAATAAAACCAGTGAGCAGGGAAGGCTCAGAAAGATTAATAAGATCTGCCATTCAATATGCCATTGCCAATAAAATGCCTTCGGTAACCATTGTTCATAAAGGAAACATTATGANNAATTTGCAAATGGTGTTTATACCTGGAACCAATGGGAGGCAACAAAAAAAGAAAGCGGTGAAGCGGTAGCGAATGAAGAAATGAGAATTTCAGCAATCGGCGGAAAAATATTAATTAAAGATGCTATTGCTGATAATTTTTTGCAGCAGGCATTGCTGGCACCTCAGGAGTTTTCTGTAATTGCCACACTAAATCTGAATGGCGACTACATCAGTGATGCATTGGCAGCGCAGGTAGGTGGAATCGGCATTGCCCCGGGGGCCAATATTAATTA
>PKYU01000231.1 GCA_003132765.1 Chitinophagaceae bacterium
CCCCGATATCGGCTTTGCCAAACTTATCCAGGTTTTGCGTAGCAAATTCGAGCCAACCGGGAAAGGGATAACTTCCGACAACGGTTGTTCTTATAGGGATTTGATTCATATCGATTTCAATTTCTGACGGTGAACTACAATTTACTCCATGCCATCTCCTGCTTTGCTATACAATTTTGCCATCCTGTGTGCATGTTCATCATAGGCTGCTTCAAATAATGAAGTGGCTTTTTCAACGCCGGCAATACAAGCTGCAGTCAATACTTTTGGAGGCTGCCCGGCACCAGTTAACAATTTAGCCAATTCAGCTTTAATGCTATTGATTATTAAAATACCACCCACAGTAGAACCCGGCGAAACAGGCATTTCCAGCCCCTCTATATAAATCATTGAATCCCCTTTGGGAGCACCGGTATCCAAAACAATATCTGCAAAATCAGCTAATTTTTTTCCATCTTTCCTTTTACTCGTAGAAGCAGCCAGATGATCTTTCGTAACAATGGCTATTACTTTTATTCCTTTTCGTTGAAATATTTCTGCCATTTCAATGGGCACCACATTGCATCCGCTGGAAGATACAATCAGGGCAGTATCTTTTTTATCCAATCCAAAATTTCTCAGGATTCTTTCAGCAAGTCCGGGAACATTTTCCAGGAACATCGCTTGCCGCTGACCGTTAGCTCCTGTTACATTATTATGGTAGGTCAANNGATAATTCAACAATCGGATTGAAACCCGGATACGAACCATATCGGGGCCACATTTCTTCTACCATAATACGGCTGTGCCCTGTGCCAAAAGTATGGACAATGTTTCCTGATACAATGCTGTCAGCGAACCATCCCGCAGCTTTCATGATCATTTCCTGCTGGGCTCTAATTTTTTCGATTATCTCAGCACATTTATCCAAATAAGTTTCTGTAAGTGTCATGTATGAATTTTATTAGAATGATATTTTTCAATTGCAAAGCATGCGGCCCCTATGGCTCCGGCTAAATCCCCATACTTTGCCTTGACGATTGTTGTTTTGTTACCACCGGTTCTCCATTCATACTTGTTCATATAGTCATTCAGAGGATCANNAGGATCAAACAAATCTTCATTAGCTTCTGTAATACCGCCTCCCAAAACTATTAACTCTGGTGAAAGGATATTGGTTAAGGAAGCCAATCCAATGGCAAGTTTTTTTACAGAAGTGAGCCAGATTTCTTTTGCATACTTTTCTCCTGATCTAAGTGCTTTAAGCAATTCAAGTGTAGAAGTAAATTTATTATTGCTTCTTTTTTTTATCGTGCACTCACCAATACAATCTTCCAGGCTACCGGGCATCCCTGTAATACCACATTCTCCTTCATCATTTATAACCATATGCCCAATATGGCCTGCTTTGTTGAAGGCACCCATATAAGGTTTCCCATCAACAAGGATCGCCCGACCTACTCCTGTCCCCAACGTTAGCATAACCACATTTTTTTTATCTTTTGCTACTCCCAATTTCGCTTCAGCAATTAGCGCTGCAACTGCATCATTTAAAACATAAGCAGGATGCCTCAAATAATCTTTCCAGACAAAATGTTCCAATCCCTGCATCCTACCGGGCATATATGCAATTGAAGTCTGGGTATCATCAGGTAACCCCGGTGCAGCAATTCCAATTGTTACACTTTCATAATTTTTATTTTGCAGAAGTTCATTTACTGAATTCGATACCGCGCTTTTCCAACCTCCATTTTCATCATCATTTGTAGAAGTGTAGGCCTTATCCAAAATTCTACCATCCGCATCCATCAATACAGTTTTAATCCTGGTGCCCCCTAAATCCATCCCGATCGTTGTTACCATAAATTAATATTGACCTTCTGAAATGCTCCAACCTCCATCCACAGCTATTACCTGTCCTGTTGTAAATTTTGAATGGTCACTCATAAAATAAATAGCCAGTCCATCCAGGTCTGATGGCTTCCCTATTCTTCCACTATCCAATGGTTGTTTGTTTTTTATAAACTCCAAAATTTTTCCATCATTAGCTGCTCGTTGCGACATGGGTGTTTCCACCAGCCCAGGCGCAATTACGTTTACCCTGATATTATCTTTTGCATAATAGGCAGNNTCAGGCGACGGAGAATATCCTAACACAGAACTCATGTTCAGGATTGCTCCTCCTTTTTTCAATTCCAAAAACTTTTTGACAGCCGCCCTGTTTGAAAGCATCAGGGAAGTAAGATTTAATTCCAGGGTCGCATTCCAGCCATCTAAAGTCAGTTCGTTCAGTGGACCGTCACCCATTTTTCTCCCGCTGCCTCCGGCAACATGGTATAAACCATCAAAGGCTCCAAATTTCTCCAGGCAGGTGCTTATAGCATTTTCGGCAGTACCCGGTTTTGTTGCATCACCCTCAATCGCTTCTGCATTATCTCCCAGCGCTTTTCTTGCTTCTGCCATTTTATCAGCATTTCTTCCTGTCACAACAACACAGGCACCGTTAGTAACAAAAGCTTTTGCCGCTGATAAGCCCAGCCCGGTGGTACCGCCAATAATTACGATATGTTTATTTTTTAGCAAAGACATTACCTGACTTCAATTGTACCTGTTTTTTTATTTTTTAAAATAACTTTCTTTTCTCCCGAAGGAAGTACTTCTTCTTTTATTAAATAGAAATTTGCATCAAAGCTATTGTAGNNTTTTTTTTTCTCTTCAACGCCCCGCCATTCTTCCAACTGCACCGGTTCCCATTGTTTTGATTTTGCAGAGAGATAACAGGCATCCAAAATTGCATTTACCACATAGCCATCATAGAAATCCTCATTAGGTTGCCTTTTATTTTCTATAGCTTCAAACATATCCGTAAACATATGATTATACCCTAACTCATTCATTTCATCACCTACAGGGAATAACCATCCGCTGGTACTCTCTGCTTTTTCAGAAACATAACTGACAGTCTTACCCGAAGTAAACATTTCAAAACCAGTACGTAAAAAATTGTTGATCCAGATGGTGCCTTCCGGACCCATAACCTCATCTCTCAGGTCCATTCCTCCGCGAAAGGTCCAACTTACCTCAAACTGGCCTATAGCACCATTTTCATACTTCACCCATCCAAGGGCGTTATCTTCTGCATCANNAATTTCCACACAATGGCAACCAAGGTCAACCATTGCGCCGCCACCCGATTTTGCCTTATCCCAAAACCAATCGCTATGCGGGCCCGGATGCGTCTCCCTGCTTTTAGCCCATATCACCTCACCAATGCTTCCGCTTTTGATGGTTGCAAGGGACTTTAAAAATTTAGGTGTGTAACAAAGATCTTCCAGGTATCCGCCCATGACTTTAGCTTTATCTACTGCCTGCAACATTTGCAATGCTTCTTTTGCATTGCGGCCAAGTGGCTTCGTGCACAATACATGCTTACCTGCGGCAGCGCTTGCCAGTATTNNAATAATAACTGCATCTACATCCTTATTTTCCACACATTCCTTAATACTGGTAGTAAAATGCGGAATTCCATAGTCTTCCGCAAACTTCTTTGCATTCTTTTCTGTGCGACTGTAGACCGAAACGATAGTATCTTTTCGACGCTGTGCCACAAGAGCATCAGCATAAAACCTGGAAATAAAACCAGAACCCAAAATTGCCAATTTCATAATGCTAATTTTTATTATATTAAATTTCTATTATCCTTTGAAATTAATGAATTTCATTTTTACAATCTAACTGTTGGTTTAATTCATGTAATAGTAAATTTTTTTTCCTTCTAACTTAATTACTCATTTATCCCTTTTGATGTAAAACCTAATCTCTTTAAGCCATTTTGTATTTCCGGAATTTTCATAAATAAATCCCAAATCAAACCACTTCTGTAATTTTCAATCATTACTACTATTGGGCCTTCATCAATGGCCAAATGATNNTTTTAATGCCTGCATGCTATATTCCGGGGTATAAGGAAAAGAAGATAAGGCGGCGGTTGGTTGAATTACACCCCTGTCATCCTGCGGACAATGGGCTACATAACCTTTATAACTATCCCCGGCAGTGAGTCCCCAGCAATTTTCTCCATAACCTTTGAATTTTTTGGGATTGTCTATAC